>NZ_DATBQK010000157.1:0-5504 GCF_036560865.1 Rudaea sp. | reverse complement strand
AAATGCGGCACCAGCTCGGTCGGAATATCGCCGACGCGATCGCGCGGGAAGGAACCGTCGAACACGAAATAGGCGCGTCCTGACAGGTCCAATGCAGCGCGTGCGATGGTTTCATCCATCGGCAGGGTGATCGCAACGGCCGCCTCGCCGGCGGACGTTTCCGCGGCGGCGCCGTAGCGCCTGATCCCGCGCTTGTCGCCGAGCGCCTTGCGCAGCGCCTGCCCAAGTGCGAGCGCGCAATCCTCGATCGTGTGGTGTTCGTCGATATGCGTGTCGCCCTCGCAGCTCAGGATCAGCGCAAAACCGCCATGCTTGCCCAGCTGTTCAAGCATATGGTCGAAGAAGCCCAGGCCCGTGCTGACCTTGGGCTCGGCGCTCGCATCCAGATCCACTTGCACGGAAATGCGCGTTTCCTTTGTGACGCGCTCGACGACAGCACGACGCGGCGCATCGCAGAGTTCGTGCGCAATCGCGTTCCAGCTCCACTCGCCAGTGTCGAGGCGAAAGCTGCGTATGCCCAGATTCGCCGCGAACTGCGCATCGGTTTCGCGGTCGCCGACCATCGCCGATTGCGTGCGGCTCCAGTCGTCGTCGGCCAGATAATGGCGCACCAGCCCGATACCCGGCTTGCGCGTGTCTCTGCCTTCGTGCGCGAAACTCGGATCGATCAGCACTTCGTGGAAGGTAATGCCCTGCGAGGCGAAAATACGCAGCATCAATTCGTGCGGGCCGTCAAAATCCGCCTGCGGGAAACTCGCGGTACCCAGACCATCCTGATTGGTGATCATCACTAGTTCGTAGCCCGCCGCGACGCAGCGCTTGAGCGCCGGAATCACCTCGTCGACCAGCGCGAGTTTCTCGTAGCGATCGATTTGATGATCGGCCGGCTCGACGATCAAGGTGCCGTCGCGATCGACAAACAACAGCTTGCGCGCGCTCATGCCGCCACCTCGCGCAGCCCGAGGCCTGCAAGCAAGGCCGTATTTTCCGCCGGCGTGCCGACCGTGATGCGCAGGCAATCACCCAGACCCGGATAGCGGCTCACGTCGCGCACGACAATGCCGAGATCGAACAGACGTTTGTACACGTCTGCCGCATCCTCGAAACGCACGCAGAGAAAATTCGCCGACGAAGGATGGACTGCCAAAACTCCTGCCGCACTCGGCAATGCGGCCGCGAGGCGCTCGCGCTCGCGCAGCAACAGCGCGATGCGCACTTGCGACTGGTCGACTGCAGCCGGTGTCAGGGCGGCAAACGCCGCATCGACGCAGGCGGTCGGCAGCGGGTATGGCGCCTGAATCCGCCGCAGCAACGCGATGATTTCCACGTGCGCAATCAAGGCGCCGACGCGCGCACCGGCCAGAGCGTAGGCTTTCGACAGCGTGCGCAGCACAGCGATATTGTCGTGCTGCGCGAGCAGGCTGATCGCGCTCGCCGTCGCTTGCGCGAACTCGAAATAGGCTTCGTCGACTACGACGAGCGCACGATCGCGCAGCGCGTCGGCAAGACGCGCGATGCTGGCGAGCGGCACCATCGTGCCGGTCGGATTGTTCGGCGCACAGACGAAGACGAGCTTCGTGTTTCTGCTAACGCGCGCCAGCAACGCGTCGACGTCGATCTGGAAATTCGCAGTCAACGGCGCCTCGATTACTGAAGCGCCTTGCGTGTGCGCCGCTACTGCATACATGCCGAAGGTCGGCGGGGAAATCGCGATCGCATCGCGGCCCGCACGGCAGAACGCACGCACGACAAGATCGATCGCCTCGTCGCTGCCACGCCCGATCAGCACCTGCGCGGGCGCAACCGAGTAGATCTCCGCAAGCCGCGCGCGCAGGGCCGGCGGCTGCGGATCGGGATAGCGATTCAATACGGTTTCCGCGCTGCCGACTGGCGCCCACGGCGACTCGTTCGCATTCAACATGATCGCCGCGTCGTGCGCTTCCATGCGCGCGGAGGAATATGGCTGCAACGCGAGAATTTGCGGACGCGCGCGTTCGAGCAGTTTCATCGCTGCGACTCCAGTGCCGCGAGGCGCAGCGTGACCGCGCGTTCGTGCGCGTCCAAGCCCTCCGCACGCGCAAGCGTGGCCGCGCTCGGACCGATCACGCGCAAGCCGTCGGCGGCAAGTTCCTGCACGGTGATCTGTTTGACGAAACTCGCCACGGAAACACCGCTCCAGGCACGCGCGTAGCCGTAGGTCGGCAAGACATGGTTGGTGCCACTGCAGTAGTCGCCAACCGCTTCCGGCGACCATGCACCGAGGAATACCGATCCGGCATTTTCCACTTTTGCCAGAAGTGCACGCGGATCGCGCACGTTCAATATCAAGTGCTCCGGCGCATAGTCGTTGCTGATCGCAAGCGCACTGTCCAGTGAATCGACCAGAATCAAGCGGCTTTTCGATAACGCAGTCGTGGCAATATCCGCGCGTGGCAACTGCGCCAGCTGGCGGCGCAGAGCGGCGGCGCTTGCTTCGAGTACGCCGCGATCGGGAGCAAGCAGCAGCACCTGAGAGTCCGGTCCATGTTCGGCCTGCGAAAGCAGGTCGGCCGCCACGAATTCGGGATTCGCCCCGCTGTCGGCGATCACAAGGACTTCGGATGGTCCCGCCGGCATATCGATCGCCGGCCCCAGCGGCAGGGCCGCGACCTGACGCTTGGCTTCGGTGACATAGGCGTTGCCGGGACCGAACAATTTGTCGCAGGCCGGCACCGATTCGGTACCGAACGCCATCGCCGCGATGGCTTGCGCGCCGCCGAGCTTGAACACCTGACGAATGCCGCAGAGTGAAGCGACGTAAAGCACGGCCGCATCGGCGCGGCCGTCTTTGGCAGCCGGAGTACACATTACCACTTGTGGACATTGCGCGATCTGCGCCGGCACGCCGAGCATCAAGGCAGTCGACGGCAGCGGCGCGCTACCCGCAGGCACATACAGCCCGACGCGCCCAATCGGGCGCAATACTCGCTCGCAGACGACGCCTGGCGCGGTTTCGACGACCACCGCTTGTGGCGCGGCGGCGCGATGAAACGTCTCGATACGGGCCTTGGCATCGGCAATCGCGCGCTTCAATTCCGGATCGAGCTGCACGGCTGCGGCCGCGAACTCGGCCACGGTAACCGCGAACGAGGTCAGTTCGCAGCCATCGAAACGCCGCGTCAGCGCACGCAGAGTCGCATCGCCGTCTGCACGCACCTGATCGAGTATGCGCGTGACCGTTTCGGCCAGTTCCGCTCCGCGCTCGAGCGCAGGGCGTAGCAAGGCTGTGCGGCGCGCCTCAACACTCATCGCGCTCCAGTCGAGGATCGGCAAATCGATCGCCGCATTGTCCATGCGCGCGTTCATGCCAGCATCTTCTCCACCGGCAGCACGAGCAACTGGCTTGCGCCGGCGCGCTTCATGTCTTCGAGGTGCTGCCAGGTGATCGCGCCGAAACACAGCGCGTGCAGAGCCACCTGATCGACGCTGCCCTCGATCGGCAGCAGGGTCGGGATCTGCCCGTTCGGCAGCATCTGCTGAATGATCGCCACGGCCGAGCGCGGCGCGTGCAGCATGATCAATTTCGACTCGCGCACCCGGATTACGCCGTCGATCCGGCGCAGCAGCAGTTCGCAAAGATCGCCGCGCTCGTCCAGCGGCAAGTCCTGCGCGCCGACCACCACAGCCTCGCTTTCGAGGATCACCACCGCTTCGCGCAGTTGATTGGCGATCAGCGTCGCGCCACTGGATACGAGATCGCAGATCGCATCGGCCGTGCCCAGGCGCGGCGCGATTTCGACCGAGCCCGACAGCACGACGATTTTCGCCTCGACCTCGTGCTCCGCCAGCCAGGCGCCGAGCAAGGCTGGGTAGCTGGTCGCAATACGCAAGCCCTGCAACTGTTGCGGAGCCTGATATTCCATATCCTGCGGCAGCGCAATCGACAGGCGGCAGCGGCTGGTATTGAGCGGGCGCAATTCGCGCGCAGGCACCGGCTCGTTGTTCGCCCGCGCAGCCAGCACTTGTTCCGCGAGCACGTTGCGTCCGACGATGCCGAGATCGCAAACGCCCTGCGCGATCAGCCCCGGAATATCGTCGTCGCGCACGAGCAGCAGGTCGATCGGCATACTCTCGCCGAAGCAGAACAGCTTGTCGCGGCTCTGGCGGAATTTGAGGCCGCAGCGAGCAAGCAGATCTTGCGACACTTCCGCGAGGCGTCCGGATTTCTGCACGGCGATGCGCAAGCGATCCCGCGTTTTGCTGACATTGCTCATGATTTTTTGTGTATTCCGCTGTTCGACGCAGGCCGTCCGCGCCTGCGCAGGGGCGGTACGGCGTGATGCTCGACGGCCGCCTGATAGCCGCCGTTGCCCTGACTGAGGAAACGCGCCACGCGGCCGATCGTGGTCACACTGACCGCGGTACGTTCGTGGATTTCGCGGTAGGCGACACCCTGCAGCAGATACGGCACAACGCGCCAGCGATCGACCAGGGCCTCGAGCTCGGCCGGCGTGCACAGATCGCGCAGGAACGAGCGCATCTCCGCCACGCCCTTCATCGACAGCAGCGCACGGCAGAGGTTGTCCTCGGCGGACTCTGCGCTCGTTTCGGGATCGAGAAACCTGCGTTTCATGCAGGTATTCTAGCAGGGTTGTTGGCTCTATTCAATGTATTAATGCATTATTACATTAACCAATGAAATACCGACAAATTATCGTTGATGCTTCGCGGCTTGTCTATGTCGAAGCTGAACAGAAGCAGCGCAGAGTCTAGCGGCACTCCTGCGCTGGCGCGTGGCGAATTACCGAGTGATCAACCGCCGCTCAGGCCACTGACTTGACCAGCAGATGCTTGCCCAGCGCGCCTTGAAACCGCCCCACTCCGCGCGCAAGGTGCAGGAAGCCGAACAACAGCGCAACACCAAGGGCAAAGCACAGTGGATCGGCAATAACGGGCGGCAACAGCATGCCGTCGTTGAAATGCACATCCGTTGCCCAGTCGATGCGCACGAGACCGATGCTCCAAAGTACGTGCACCACGGGCACGAACATCAACGCCAGGGACAACACCGTGCCGACCACGGCCATCACGAAGTAAACGATACCCAGCGGCAGCCTGAGCATGAGATAGAGCAGCGTCGACCAGGTGCGCGGATCGGTGAACATTTCCTTCACGCGCGTGAGAAATGGCTTGCCCTGGTCGGCGTAAAGCGGACGGCGCGGCATGCGCTCGCCGAGCATCACTTCGATCAATCTGCCTTCGACCAGGGACAGCGCGCGCACCGTGCTCAGGAACAATACGGCAAACGGAAAGCCGATGACCAGGACCATCAATCCCAGCGACAGGCTGACCCCGGTCACCGCCCAGACGAAGTAGAAAATTCCGGTGGGCAGCGCAAGCAGCATGTAGAACAGCGACGCATACGCGCGCGGATCGGAGCCGATGGCGAAGAAACGGCCGAGCGCCGTCGTGCGTCGCGGCGGCGGCGGCGAACGCAAGGCCTGCTCGACCTGCACCTCCTTGTC
>NZ_DATBQK010000156.1:0-32033 GCF_036560865.1 Rudaea sp. | reverse complement strand
CCGCGATTCGTCATCGCACGACAGTGCGCGCCGGTTGCGGTCATCTGTTCGCGAACGGCGAGCGTCACCTGCGCAAACGCGATGCGCTCGCGCAAATCTATCCACGCGAGTTGCTCGATGAAACCCTGCGCATCGCAACGCGCTGCACCTTCAGCTTCGATCAACTGCAATACGAATATCCGCGCGAGCTCGTGCCTGCCGGATTCAGCGCGACCACTTGGTTGCGCCATCTCGTCGAAGAAGGCGCGCGCTGGCGCTGGCCGCTGGGCGAAGAAGCCAAGGTTCGCAAACAGATCGAAGACGAACTCGCACTGATCGCGGAACTGAAATACGAAGCCTATTTCCTCACCGTGCACGAGATCGTGAGATTTGCGCGCAAGGAAAAAAACATCCTGTGCCAAGGGCGCGGTTCGGCGGCAAATTCGGCGGTGTGCTTTTGCCTCGGCATCACGGAGGTCGACCCGGCCCGTTCGACCCTCGTGTTTGGCCGCTTTCTCTCCAGGGAACGCAATGAACCGCCGGACATCGATGTCGATTTCGAGCACGAACGGCGCGAAGAAGTCATCCAGCATATTTATGAAAAGTACGGTCGCGAGCGCGCCGCGCTGGCCGCGACCGTGATCAGCTACCGGCCCAAGAGCGCATTGCGCGATGTGGCCAAGGCGCTGGGATTTTCGGCCGATCAGGTCGAGCAGCTGAGTCGCTCGATTTCCATTCGCGACGACGAAGCCACGCTCGGCACACGCCTGCGCGACTATGGTTTCGATCCAACCTCGCCGCCACTGCGTCGCGTCATCACGCTCGCGCGCGAGCTGCTCGGCTTTCCGCGCCACCTGTCGCAGCATGTCGGCGGCTTCGTCATCTGCGACTCGCCTCTGCATACGCTGGTGCCGGTCGAGAATGCGGCAATGCCTGGGCGCACGATCATCCAGTGGGACAAGGACGACCTCGATACGATGCACCTGCTCAAGGTCGACTGCCTCGCCCTGGGCATGCTTACCTGCCTGCGCAAATGCTTCGATCTGATCCGCGATCAGCGAGGTCACGCCTGGACTCTCGCAACGATTCCGCCCGAGGATCCGGAAACCTACGCAATGATCCAGAAAGCCGATACGGTCGGCGTGTTCCAGATCGAATCGCGCGCACAGATGGCGATGCTGCCGCGACTCAAGCCGAAAGAATTCTACGACCTGGTCATCGAAGTCGCGATCGTTCGCCCCGGACCGATCCAGGGCAAAATGGTGCACCCGTACCTGCAGCGACGAAAAAATCCGGAGCTGGTCGAATACCCGTCGCCTCAACTGGAGGAAGAGCTGAAGCGTACGCTCGGCGTGCCGCTGTTCCAGGAGCAGGTGATGCGCATCGCCATTGTGGCGGCGGGTTTCACTCCCGGCGAGGCCGACGAATTGCGCCGATCGATGGCGGCATGGAAACGCCGCGGTGGCCTCGATCATCTGCACGATCGTCTGATCGGCGGCATGCTGGAACGCGGCTATCTACTCGACTTCGCCGAGCGCATCTTCGAGCAGATGAAGGGCTTCGGCGACTACGGTTTTCCCGAATCGCATGCGACGAGTTTTGCGCTGATCGCCTACGCATCGAGCTGGCTCAAGTGTCACGAGCCTGCGGCCTTCGTCTGCGCGCTGCTCAATTCGCAACCGATGGGATTTTATTCAAGCAGCGAAATCGTGCAGGACGTAAAACGGCATGACATCCAGGTGCTGTCGATCGATGTGCGCTACAGCACATGGGATTCAAGACTGGAAAAAGCGCCGGAGAACACATCGCCTCCCATAGTGCCGCAACGCGACCTTCCGCAGATCGCCATCCGTTTGGGACTGCGCGAAATCCGCGGCTTTTCCGAGGAGGTTGCGCAGCGCCTCGTAGAGGCGCGTAAACAACACGAATTCGATTCGATCACGGAACTGTGCGAGCGCGCCCAACTCGATCGGCGTGCACAGGCCCTGCTCGCCAATGCCGGCGCGCTGCATGGCCTTGCCGGTCATCGTCATCGCGCACGCTGGGCAGTCGCCGGCGTGGAAACGACGCGGCCGTTGTTCGGCAGGAACAGCCCCGCCGAAGGCCACGCCTGCCTGCCGCCACCGACCCTGGGCGAAGACGTGCGCGCGGATTATGCGAGCACCGGCCTGAGCCTTGGCCCGCATCCGCTCGCGCTGGTGCGCAGCCAGCTCCACGATCGGCATTGCCGGCGCTCGCGCGACGTGCGCGCGCTGCCGCACAACACGCCGGTGCGTGCCGCCGGACTCGTCACCGTACGCCAACGCCCGCAAACCGCGAAAGGCACCACCTTCATCACCCTCGAAGACGAAGACGGCGTGGTCAATGTCGTGGTCTGGCGCGATCTTGCCGAACGCCAACGCCGCATATTCCTCGAATCGCAACTGCTGGCTGTGGACGGCGTACTCGAATCGGCAGACGGCGTGCAGCATCTGATCGCGCGGCGCCTGTACGATTTCAGTCCGCTGCTGGGCGCACTGGATGCGCGCTCGCGCGATTTTCATTGAACGGCAGAAGCAACTTGCTATTAAAATAGCATTGCATATTGCAAACAATTACCGAGTTAAACCATGAAACGCAAAACCGAAACCTTTTCCCGCTGGGACGCCGTAGGTCACCTACATAGCGAAGAAGATATCGTCGCCTATCTGCAGGCTTGTGCAAACGAAGACGATCCGCAATTGATGATTGCCGCGCTCGGCGACATGGCGCGTGCGCGAGGTATCATGGAACTCGCCCGGCAAACCGGATTGACCCGCATGGGGTTATACAAGGCGCTATCCGGCGAAGGCAATCCGAGCTATGCCACCGTTGCCAAGATCGCGCATGCGTTGGGGCTGAAAATTTCGGTGAGCACTGCCTGATTTGGCCGATGGATGGCACGTCCCTCGCACGTGAGCGGGCGCCAAGTTTTGGCTACTTCATCAGCGGCATCACGTTGTTCCAATCCGCGCGCTCAAGCTTGAGCGCGCGACGAACACGGTACCGATTCTTGCAGAATAGAGGCCGCCTGTCGCACGGGCTGAGACTTTGGAAACTGGTATCGTCGCCGGGTACGAGCTTGAACTCTGGTTTCATGCGAAAATCCCTCCCAACGGCCCGGTAGCTCAGTTGGATAGAGCGCGCCCCTCCTAAGGGCGAGGTCACAGGTTCGACTCCTGTTCGGGCCGCCACTTTCAGCCCGCCATCGGAATTGAAAAGATAACAATGGAAAAGTATCAATGAGCCCGAGCAAAGTCGCCGCAAAAGACCAACGCGGCTGGATCGTTCCGATCGGCGGCGCGGAAGAGAAAACATCGGGCGACGCACGCATCCTCAAGCGCTTTGTGCAGATTTGCGGCGGCAGCGATGCGGACATCATCGTGATTCCGACCGCGAGCCGGCAGGCCGATCTCGGCAGCCGCTATGAAACCCTGTTCCGCGAGCTCGGTGCGGATCGTACGCGCACGCTCAATTTCGACAGCCGCGACGACGGTCACCGCGACAGCTGGATGCGCCGCATCGAATCGGCCAGCGGCATCTTCTTCACCGGCGGCAGTCAGTTGCGCATCTCGACGATCCTCGGCGGCACGCCGGCGGCCAAGCTGATCCGCACGCAGAACGCGCGCGGCATCACCGTCGGTGGCACCAGCGCGGGCGCCAGCATACTTTCCGAACACATGATCGCGTTCGGCGACGAAGGCTCCTCGCCGCGCGCCGGCAGCGTGCGCCTGGCGCCGGGACTGGGCCTGACCAACCGCTTCGTGATCGATCAACATTTCCGTCAGCGCGACCGCCTCGGCCGCCTGGTCACCGCGCTCGCCTACAACCCGTTCGCGGTCGGCATCGGGCTCGACGAGGACACCGCTGCCTTCATCGCGCCGGACAACACGCTCGAAGTCGAAGGCTCGGGCGCAGTGACCGTAGTCGACGCAAGCGCTCTGGAATTTTCGTCCATGGCCCAGATCGAGGAAGGCGAGCCAGTTTGCCTGCTCGGTTTGACCGTGCATATCCTCGTTGCCGGCGCGACCTACAACCTGCAGACGCGCAAAGCGTCGGCCGGAGCGTTGGCGGCGAACTGAATTTGTGCCGTTCTTCTCCGAGCGGGGGAAGGGCAATAAAAGAGGAAGACAACGATGCGCATACTCGAACGTTCCGTCTACGTTGGTCCGTCGCTGTACGCGCATTTCCCGGTCATCAAGCTGGAACTCGATCTCGAAGCGCTGGAAGCTTGGCCGACCGGCAAACTCGGCGATAAATTCATCGACGGCCTCGTTGCCGCGCTGCCTGGCTTGGCCGAACACGGCTGCTCGTACCGCGAGCCCGGCGGTTTTATCCGCCGCATGCGCGAAGGCGAAGGCACTTGGCTCGGCCACGTGCTCGAACATGTCGCGATCGAATTGCAGAACGTCGCTGGCGAAAACGTCACGTTCGGCAAGACGCGCAGCATCAGCGACGATCGTCCCGGCGTGTACACCGTCGTCTACGAATACGCGCAGCGCGAAGAAGGCATCGCGGCGGGCGAGCTTGGCCTGCGCCTGCTCGAATCGCTGCTGCCGGAAAATCTGCGCACGCACGGCAGCGTGCCGGATGGATGGAATTTCGTCGAGGCGCGCGACCAGTTCATCCGCTATGCGCAACGGCGCGCGCTCGGTCCGTCGACTGCCTCGCTCGTGCGCGCGGCCGAGCAGCGCAACATCCCGTGGCTGCGGCTCAACGAGCAATCGCTGGTGCAGCTCGGTCACGGCAAGTATCAGCAGCGCATCCAGGCCACGGTGACCGGACGCACCCCGCATGTCGCGGTCGAACTCGCCAGCGACAAGGAAGAAACCAACAAGATCCTCGCCTCGCTCGGCCTGCCAGTACCGAAGCAGGAACTCGTGCGTAGCGAGGAAGGCGCACTGCGCGCCGCGCGCCGGCTCGGCGGGCTGGTGGTGACCAAACCGTACAACGGCAATCACGGCCGCGGCATCACGGTAGCGATCTCGAAAGACGAGGACGTCATCGAGGGTTTCAAGGCCGCGAAGGAGCATTCGAGCTCCGTGATCGTCGAGACGTATCTGTCTGGCGACGACCATCGCCTGCTCGTCGTCAACAACGAACTCGTCGCCGCGACCAAGCGCACGCCGGGTCATGTCGTCGGTGACGGCAAGAAGACCGTACGAGAACTTGTCGATATCGTGAATTCGGATCCGCGCCGTGGCGTCGGCCATGAGAAAGTGCTCACGCGTCTCGAACTCGATCGCGAAGCCGCAATGATGCTCGAACGAGCGAACCTCAGCGCGGACTCCGTACCCGAGAAGGACCATGTCGTGCCGCTGCGCAAGACGGCCAACCTGTCGACAGGCGGCACGGCGACCGACGTCACCGATATCATCCATCCGGACAATCGCGATATGGCCGTGCGCGCGGTGCGCGCAATTGGCCTCGATGTCGGCGGTGTCGATTTCCTCTCGCCGAACATTGCCGAGAGTTACAAGAGCATCGGCGGCGGCATCTGCGAGATCAACGCGGCGCCCGGCTTCCGCATGCACGTGAGCCCCAGCGAAGGCACGCCGCGCGACGCCGCGGGTCCGGTGATCGACATGCTGTTCCCGTCCGGCACGCCGGCGCGCGTGCCGATCGCCGCGATCACCGGCACTAATGGCAAGACGACCACGGCACGCATGCTCGCGCACATCACCAAGATGGCCGGCTTCACACCGGGCCTGACGACGACCGACGGCGTCTACATCGACGGCCAACGTACAGTCGAGGGCGACATGACCGGGCCGGTCTCCGCACGCATGGTGCTGTCGGATCCGCATATCGATATCGCCGTGCTAGAAACCGCGCGCGGCGGACTGCTGCGCGCCGGCATGGGCGTGCCCGAAGTCAACGTCGGCGCGGTGCTCAATGTGCAGTCCGATCATCTCGGCATGAAGGGTATCGACACGCTCGAACAACTCGCCGAGGTCAAGCGCATCGTCGTCGAGGTCGCGACCGACTGCGCCGTGCTCAATGCCGACGATGCGAACGTGTTGAAGATGTCCGGCTATACTGAGGCGAAGGTCATCTGCTACGTGACGATGAATCCCTCGCACGCGCTCGTGCGCGAGCATGTGCGCGCGGGTGGGCGCGCCTGTGCACTCGAGGCCGGCGTCAACGGTTCGATGATCACCCTGTACGACAAGGGCAGCCACATTCCGCTGATGTGGACGCACCTGATCCCCGCGACGATGGAAGGACGCGCGTTGCATAACGTGCATAACGCGATGATGGCCGCAGCGATGGCGTTTTCGCTCGGCATCAAACTCGATGCGATCCGTCAGGGCCTGCGCACCTTCGACACCACGTTCTTCCAGGCGCCCGGACGCATGAATGTGTTCAACGAGCATCCATTCAAGGTGTTGATGGATTACGGTCACAACGCACACGCGGTCGGCGTGATGGCCGACCTTGCGCGGCGTCTCGATGTGACCGGTCGGCGCATCGTGGTACTCGCCGGACCAGGCGACCGGCGCGATGAGGATCTGCTCGAGATCGCGGGCGTGGTGGCCGGCAAGTTCGATCACTACTTCTGCCGACGCGACGACGCGCTGCGCGGCCGCGATGGCGACGAAGTGCCGCGCATCATCGCCAAGGCGCTGATCGCGAAAGGCGTGCCCGAGAACGCGATCTCGATCATTCCGGAAGAACAGGAAGCGATCGATGCCGCGCTGCGCATGGGCAAACAAGGCGATCTGATCCTGGTATTCGCCGATGCGCTGACGCGCTCGTGGAAACAGATCATCAAGTTCCGCCCCGAAGGCACACCGACGCCGGTCGCGCCGCATGCGCCAGAACCTGCTGCGGTGGAGACCGCCATCGAAGAGCGCGCCGTCGCCGAGATGGACGGCCTGATCCGCGACGAGCGTGGAATACGCTTCGCGCGCGACACCGAAGACTGACATGCTCTTTCCGATTGAAGACTCGCGCCGCTTGACCGGCGCCAATCTCTATTTCACCGAGTCCGGAGCCCTACTGCAGACTGCAACGGGTGTCCGCCTCGACGAGTGCACGGTTACGCATTGGCGCGAGCGCGTCGAATTCGCACGTGACACCCTGGGTTGGCCGCGGGCCCCGATCGTCGCCCGCGTCAACGCCGACGGCGGCGGGGAACTGGCATTTGCCGCGCCGATCGACCAATTGTTTGTCGCGACCGAAGTCAACGAGTGGGCATTCCTGTCTGCACTGCATCGCTGCCATAACTGGGATTGCGATCAGGCATTTTTCGCGCCCGCATTCCCGCCGATTCGCGATAGTGACCTGGCCTTGCGCACGTTGCGGCGTGCGTCCACGGCGGAGCGTCATCCGCGGCTGGTTGCTTTGCTCGACGAGGCGCGCCGACTCGGCTTGCCGGTGCTACTCGATGATGCCAAGTTGAGCCTCGGTGCAGGTGCGGGTTCGCGCACTTGGTCGCTCGATTCGCTGCCGGCAGTCGGCCGGGTGAATTGGTCGGCAATGCACGCGATTCCGGTTGCGCTGGTCACCGGTTCGAACGGCAAGACCACGACCACGCGCCTCGTTGCCGCGATGAGCGAACTGCACGGCCTGCGCACCGCGTTCAGCTGCACCGATGGTGTGTTCGTCGATGGACACGCCGTCGCGAGCGGCGACTACTCCGGTCCCGCAGGCGCGCGCACGGTGCTGCGCGATCGACGCGTGCAAGCCGCGGTACTCGAAACCGCGCGCGGTGGCATCCTGCGCCGCGGCCTGGCGGTCGAACGCGTGCAGGCGGCGATCGTCACCAATATCAGCGCCGACCATTTCGGCGAATACGGTATCCACGATCTCGATGGGCTGGCCGACACCAAACTCGTGGTCGCGCGCGCGCTCGACGCCGATGGAACCCTGGTCCTCAACGCAGACGACGACTCGCTGGTGCGCCGCGCGGCGACGCTTGCGTGCCGACTCGGCTGGTTCGCGCTCAACGCCGATCATCCGTTGCTGATCGCGCATCGCGCGCGGGCGGGCGCGACCTGCGGCGTGCGCGCTGGCGAACTGATCCTGCATCGCGACGGCGTGGATCATGCGCTGGGTAAAATCATCGATATGCCGCTGACCCTGCGCGGCGCGGCGACTTACAACATCGCGAATATTGCGGGCGCGGCGCTGCTCGCCAGCGCCCTCGGCGTTGCGGTCGCAACAATTGCACAAGTACTCGCACGTTTCGGCGGCGACAATGCCGACAACCCGGGCCGCCTGATGCGCTGGTCGTTTGGTAGCGCAACCGCGCTGCTCGACTACGCACATAACCCCGAAGGTCTGCGCGGCTTGCTCGACGTTGTGCGCGCGATATCTCCCGATGGCCGGCTCGCGCTCGTACTCGGCCAGGCAGGCAATCGCGAGGACACCGATATCCGCAAACTGGCCGCGGCGGCCGCGAGTTTCCGCCCCGACCTGATCGTGCTCAAGGACATCGAAAGCCATTTGCGTGGACGTGCGCCGGGCGAGATCGCTGCAATCCTGAAAAACGAACTCCTGCGCAACGGAATCGTCGAAGCCGCAATCGTCACCTGTCTCGACGAAGTCGTCGCCGCGCGCACTGCGCTTGACTGGGCGCACGCGGGCGACAGCATCGTGCTGCCGATTCACGACAAACAGGCGCGTACGCAAGTCGTCGCCCTGCTCGATCGCCTCGCCGCATCGCGTTGGGTTCCGGGAACGCCGCTGCCACCCGTTTGAAATCCGGCTCTGGACCTTTTTCGATTTATCCGCTAACGCCGCGACGCCGTTGCCTGTTGCACGGGGGCGCCGGTTCGCACGCTCACAAGCGCCCCCTTCCGGCTGCCGCCACCTTCCCCCGCTGCGCAAGGGAAGGATTCTCAGCCCGAACGACTTGCTATTCCCTTCCCCTGCGCAGCGGGGGAAGGTGGCGCGAAGCGCCGGATGGGGGGGCGCTTGTGGCCTATTGTCGAAAATCAAAAATGACCTAACCAAACTCGATCAAACGCGGCCACAGTTCATCGAGAGGCTTACGCACACCGCGGCAGATGAAAATATCCGGGTGCCACTTGGTCTCCTCGTTGTCGACATGCGCGGCATTGCCGGTGTGGCCGGCGAGCTCCACCGTCGTGCAGGGCTTGTCGAGATCCTTGCGCTCGGCGCCGACGACGATCAGCGTTTGTGGCACGGGTCGCGGCGGCCCGCGCAGCCAGAACGAATTGACCGCGCTGATCACCTGCGGCAAGCCGAGACCCGGCCCATAGAGTTCCAGTGCGCCGGCTTCGCCGTAGTTGCTGGCCCAGATACCCGCAAGCGCCTGCTCCTCGGGAGTAAGGCTGTTCCAGATGCGTGCGACTTCATTGGTAAGTTCCGGCCAGCCGAACTCCTCGCGGAAATCGCCGTTCATCCGGTTGACGAACTCCCAGTGCGCCGAGTTGACCGGCACCAGCGGCAGCACCACCGGCACGACGACGGTCGCTGCGAGCAGCAGCAGCGTCACGCCGCTCCACGCAACGCGGCGCAGGGCCGGCGATTGCCGCTCGTCGAGCCAGCGTTGCAGTACCACCGCACCCAATGCGAACAACATCGGATACAAGGGGGCCGTGTAGTAAGCGCGCCCCTGCGCCAAGGCAAAAATGACCACCGGCACGACGGTCATCCAGCCGAGAATCCGAAAGCGCCCGCGCATGCCGAAGAATGCGCAGCAAAGCCCGAGCAACCACAGCGGCAAGGTCAAAAGATTCGTCGAGATATTGTTGACTTGATTGATCCAGAAACCGTCCGCGCGGCCGATACGCACGTCACGCGCATGAATGAATTTTAGAAAATCCAGGGTGATGAAATCGTGCCGAATCTGCCAGATCAGATTGGGCAGGAAGATCAGCACGCTCAGGCCCAAGCCAAGCCACAACCACTGGTTGCGCAAATCCTTGCGCAACGGCGTCAACAGCACGCCGACGACGAGGCCGGCGGCGAAAAACGCCATGGTGTACTTGGTCATCATGCCGAGGCCGACCGCCGCGCCGATCGCCAGCCACCAGCGCGTATCGCCGGAAACGATGCGGCAGATGACGAAATACGCGAGCAGCACGTACCACAGATAGTCGAAGCTCACGTACATCATCAGCGCGCCGCCCGACAGCGATACGGGTGCCAGTGCGGCGGCGAATGCAGCGACAAGCATGGCCGCAAGGCCGCCACCCAATCGGCGCACCATCAGACCGATGATGACAAAAGCGATACTTTGCCCAAGCGCGGGGAAAAACCGGAATCCGCTCAGCGACGTGCCGAACAGCAGCAATTCGATGCGGCCGAAGAACGGCGTCAATGGTGGGTAGGCAACGAAACCCCAATCCAGATGGCGCGCGTCGCTGAGCGTCTGCAATTCATCGCGGTGGAATCCGTATGCGCCATTCGTGGCGACATGGAACGCGAGCTTCGCGGTCGCCAGTGCGACAAGAATCCACAGATCGCGATCGAAGGTACGCAACGGCTTGGTTGTCGGCATGGCGCTGCGCACTTCTTGAGTGATCCGGATTCGCGAATGTATACGATTCCATCAATGCCGCGTGTGCCGGTGGTCACGTGCGCACGACGGCCTTCGTTTATAATGTGCGACTATCGTTTTTTTCCGGAATCCTCATGCCCTCCCCCATTTTCAAGGCACTCGGTCTGAACAGCACCGAGTCCGGCACCTATCTCGGCGACGGCGAATGGTCGAAGACCGACGATGCCGGCACGCTCGAAGTCGTCAATCCGAGCAATCACGAAATCATCGGCCGTGTGCATGCGGCCTCGGCCAGCGATTACGAAACCCTTGTCGCGCGCGCGCAGGCCGCGTTCGCGATCTGGCGCACGACTCCGGCACCGCGCCGCGGCGAGGCGATCCGCCTGTGCGGCGAAGCGTTGCGCAAACACAAGGACGCGCTCGGCTCGCTGGTCGCGCTGGAGATGGGCAAGATCAAGCCCGAGGGCGACGGCGAAGTGCAGGAAATGATAGATATCGCCGATTTCGCCGTCGGCCAATCGCGCATGCTGTATGGCAATGCCATGCATTCGGAACGTCCGGGACATCGCATGGCCGAGCAGTGGCACCCGCTCGGCCTGGTCGGAATTATCTCGGCGTTTAATTTCCCCGTGGCAGTGTGGGCATGGAACGCGTTCATAGCCGCGGTGTGCGGCGACGTCTCGATCTGGAAGCCGTCGCCGAAGACGCCCCTCAGCGCCGTCGCCTCGCTGAAGATCTGCAACGAAGCGCTCAAGGCCGGCGGCTTTCCGGACATCTTCTTCCTGTTCAACGACGCGGGCACGGAGCTCGCGCAGACCTTCGTCGACGACAGGCGCGTTCCGCTGATCAGCTTTACCGGCTCAACCGCGGTGGGCCGCAATGTCGGTGAACGCGTCGCACGGCGCATGGGCCGCAGCCTGCTCGAACTCGGCGGCAACAACGCGATCATCGTCGATGAATCGGCCGACCTGAAACTGGCGATTCCGGCCATCGTGTTCGGTGCGGTCGGCACCGCCGGCCAGCGCTGCACCTCGACCCGGCGTGTACTGATCCACAAATCCATTTATGCCGACCTGCTCGGCAAGCTCGTTGCGGCTTACCAGCAGGTCGAGAAGAAAATCGGCGATCCCACGCTCGCAACCACGCTCATGGGTCCGCTCAACAGCAAGGCTGCGGTCGACGGCTATCTGGCCGCGATCGAAAAAGCCAAGGCTGCGGGTGGCAAGATCGAGACCGGCGGCAAGGCGCTGACCGACAAACCCGGCAACTTCGTCCTGCCAACCATCGTCAGCGGCGTGAAAAATGCCGACGCGGTCGTGCAGACTGAAACCTTCGCACCGATTCTCTATGCGATGCCGTTCGATTCCCTCGACGAGGCGATCAAGCTGCAAAACGCGGTGCCGCAGGGTCTGTCATCGGCTATCTTCACCCAGAATCTGAAGGCGGCGGAGGCCTATCTTTCCGCGGCGGGTTCCGACTGCGGTATCGCCAACGTGAATATCGGCACCAGCGGCGCGGAAATCGGCGGCGCTTTCGGCGGCGAGAAGGAAACCGGCGGCGGTCGCGAGTCGGGCAGCGACGCGTGGAAGGTGTATATGCGCCGGCAGACCAATACGATCAACTATTCCGATGCTCTGCCGCTCGCGCAAGGGATCAAGTTCGAGTTTTGAATCGTCGTGCCCTGTTGAACGCATATGCGCACGGTCTTATCATGTGCATGTCATTACCATGTTTGCGGTCACGGAGACGTCGATGAAAAGCCAGCGCCTCACGCTGATGATCTCGCCCGAGGACAAGCGCCATTTCCAAAGCATGGCCAAAGATCGTGGAATGAGCATGAGCGAACTCGTGCGCGAAGCGTTGCGCGCGCGCGACATCGTCTCGATCGACGATATGAAAGAGCTTGTCATGATGACAACCGAGCTGCGACAGGCAATCCCTTCCATGCGCAGGAGTCTGCGTTCGGCGATTTCTTCGGCTGATCGCGCTGTTGCCAGCATAGCCAGTCGTCAGGCGAAACGCTGATGGGCGCGGTCACTGAAGCCGTCACCATGCTCAAGGACGTGCTGCGCATGCGCGACGATGTTGACCGACTGTCGAAAAGCGTCGACAAGCTCGCCAACGTCGCCAACGATATCGACAAGCGTCTGATCCGCATCGAGACGATGGTGGAGTTGGCTGAGAAACGTAGCTCCCGACAGCCGCGCCTGTCATCGAAATAACCGCTTGTACGCCCTCGCCCGCCCCTTCCTGTTCTGCCTCGATGCCGAGCGTGCACACGATCTTGCGCTGATCTCGATCGAGGCCGCGTATCGCACGGGATTGAATCCGTTGCTCGCGCAGCGGCCGGCTCCGTTGCCGACGACCGCGTTCGGCATCGGGTTTCCGAATCCGGTCGGCCTTGCGGCGGGGCTCGACAAGAACGGCGCGCATATCGATGCGCTCGCGGGACTCGGCTTCGGCTTTATCGAAATCGGCACCACCACGCCGCGTGCGCAGCCGGGCAATCCGAAGCCGCGCATGTTCCGCCTACCTGAACATGAAGCCGTGATCAACCGGCTCGGCTTCAACAACGGTGGCGTCGATGCGCTGGTGCGCAATGCGGAGAAAGCCACATTTTCCGGCGTGCTCGGCATCAATATCGGCAGGAACAAGGACACGCCGAACGAGCGCGCGGTCGACGATTATCTGCATAGTCTCGAACGCGTCTACCCGCGCGCGGGCTATATCACCGTGAATATTTCCTCGCCGAACACGCAGGGCCTGCGCGATATCCAGGAAAAGGAAACCCTCAAACGTTTTATCGGCACGTTGCGCGAGCGCCAGGAGCAACTCGCCACGCAGCATGGCCTGCGCAAGCCGATGCTGCTGAAGATCGCGCCGGACCTGGACGAGGCCGAACTAGATGCGATCTCGGAAGTTTCACTAGCCGCAAGGATCGACGGCCTGATCTGCACGAATACCACGGTCGATCGCAGCGCGATTGCGTCTGCGCGACACGGACAAGAAGCTGGAGGATTATCCGGCAAACCTTTGTTGGAGAAGGCAACCAAGGTCCTTCAAGGCATGTCGCGGCGCCTCGGCGGCAAGATTCCGCTGCTCGGTGTCGGCGGCATACTCGACGGCGCCGACGCGGCAGCCAAGATCGCCGCCGGCGCGAGCCTCGTGCAGTTTTATACCGGCATGGTCTATCGCGGCCCGGCCCTGATCGGTGCCTGCGTCGAAGCACTGCGCACGCAGCGCAACGAGTCCATGCGATGAACGACGCCAGCCAGATCAAGGCGATTCCCGGCTGCACTATTTACGAAAACGCTTCGCTGCTTGAACGCACGACGTTTCGCGTTCCGGCCAGTGCGTCAATGTTGATCGACGTGCACGACGCCAACGCCTTGCCGGCGCTGCTCGAATCGAGCATCGCGCAAGGTGAAAACGCGTTGATCCTTGGCGAAGGCAGCAATGTGCTGTTCACGCGCGACTGGCCGGGTGTCGTGCTCGCATTGCGCACGCGCGGCATCGGCATCATCGAGGAGCATGACGATGCCGTGCTGGTGCGCGTCGCCGCCGGCGAACACTGGAACGATTTCGTGCACTGGTCGCTGGATCGCGGTCTGTTCGGACTGGAAAATCTCGCGCTGATACCGGGCAGTGTCGGTGCGACGCCAATCCAGAACATCGGCGCCTATGGCACGGAAGTCGGCGAGTTCGTGCATGCGGTGGCGGCCTGGGATCGCATAACGCGGAAATCGGTGCGTCTCGCGCGCGATGCCTGCGCGTTCGCCTATCGCGATTCGCTGTTCAAGCGCGAACCCGGGCGTTACCTCATCATGGCGGTTGAATTCCAGCTGCCACGGCAACGCGAGTTGCGGCTCGACTACAGCGGCGTCCGCGAGGAACTGGCCACGATGGGCGTCGCACAGCCGGACGCACGCGCGGTCGCGCGCGCGATCACACGCTTGCGCACACGCAAGCTGCCCGACCCGGCCACGACCGGCAACGCCGGCAGTTTCTTCAAGAACCCGATCGTGACGCAGATGCAAGCGCAAGCGCTGAAACTCAGCAATCCCGACCTGCCACTCTGGCCGGTGTCGGGCGCGCACGCAAAGCTGTCGGCCGCATGGCTGATAGAAGCCTGTAATTTCAAGGGGCTACGCGAAGGTTATGCAGGTATCTCTAGCCAGCACGCCTTGGTCTTGATCAACCATGGACAAGCGACCGGCGCGCAGATATGGGGCTTGGCGCAGCGCGTACAGAGCGCCGTGCTGGAACGCTTCGGTACCGTTCTGGAACCCGAGCCGCTGGTGATCTAGGCGGGTGAATCAGCTTGAGGCGGGGCGTCCAGATCCGAGCACTGGAAATACACCAAATGTTCGGAATTGACCGCGATGGACTGGCCGAGGCTGATTATTCCGCCGCCGCGCAGACGCACTTCATCGCGATGCAGGCGCACTTCCTGGTCCTCGCCGAATTTCACGTAGGTACCGTTGGTCGAACGATCGGAGACCACGAAATAGCCGCGCTTGTACTCGATCAGGGCGTGATAGCGTGAAACCCAATCGGCGTCGACGACGAGGCCGGATGCGGCATCGCGGCCGAGCGTGAACGGCTGTGCAAACTGATCGAGGCCGGTGGCCTGGCCGCGATAGCGCAGCGCGAGGTTGATCCGCGACCAAACCCCGCTGTCGATGCGGATCGCGCGCTGCACCATGGTCACGTTGGAATTGTCTTCCTGCCACATCACATCGACGATATCGATCGGCTTCTGCTTGCCGGAGACGCGCGCCTGGCCGACCGAACGCGTGCGCAGCATGCCTGCATTGGTCAGCAGTTTGACCGTCGACGCGGTGGTGATGATCTGCTCGCGTTTGGCCAGCGAGGCCATGCGCGCGGCCGTGTTGACCGCGTCGCCGAACACGTCGTTGTCTTCGAGCAGGGTCTCGCCATGATGCAGACCGATGCGGATCGCCAGGCTGTCGCGGGCGAAATCCAGGTCTTGGGCGATGCGTTTCTGCATGTCGACCGCGCCGAGCAAACCCTGCATCGGCCCCGGGAACGTACACATGATTTCGTCGCCGATGGTCTTGATCACGCGCCCGCCGTGGCGCGCGGTGACCTCGGCCAGTGCATTGAGAATGGCCGCGACGAGACGCCGGGCTTCGAGATTCCCGCGCGTCTCGAACAACTTGGTGCTGCCGGCGACGTCGGCGAACACAATGGTCAGCATTGAGCTCATTGGTGCAAAGTTTAGCCGGAAAGAGCGGCTTCGTGGAGATTCGGGTGACTCAGGCCAGCAATTTCGCCGCAGCGACGATATCCGCCTCGCCCGGCAGCACGAGAAAAGCCGCGCCAGCCAGGGGGGTGTAAGTATCGACGCCGACGACTCGCTGCAGCGGTTTGGCGCCATATCCGGCCTCGACGATCGCGGTGATCACGCCCTCGCCCACCCCTGCGCTGTGGCGGCCCTCATCGACGATCACGATGCGTTTTGCGGTCTTCGCCTGCGCGGCGATGAAGGCTCCGTTGAGCGGCACCAGCCAGCGCAGGTCGATCACGCGTACGTTCCAGCCTAGGCCCTTCTTGATCTCGCGCGCCGCGCGCAGGCTCATCGGTACGCCGTTGCCGTAGGTAAAAATCGCCAGATCGTCGGCCGACTCGTCGTAAATGCGCCCTGTGCCGAGCGGCATGGCCTGATCCGGCGGCGGATAGGCGAACTGCCACTCGCCATCGCCCGCCGCATGCAGATCCTTGCTCATGTACAGCGCGATCGGCTCGAGAAATACCGTGACGCGCCCGTCCACCTTCGCCAGCGCCGCCAGTGTGCGCAACATTGTCGCCGCATCGTCGCCGCGCGAAGGGCAGCCAACGACGAGGCCGGGAATATCGCGCAGCGCGGTGATCGAATTATCGTTGTGGAAATGGCCGCCGAAACCGCGCTGGTAGCCCAGACCCGCGATGCGCACCAGCATCGGATTGCGATATTGATTGTTCGAGAAGAACTGCAGCGATGCGGCCTCACCGCGGATCTGGTCGCAGGCGTTGTGGAAGTACGCCAGGTACTGGATCTCCGGCAGCGGCAGCATGCCCATGTTGGCGAAGCCCTGCGCGAGGCCGAGGATCATCGTCTCGTCGAGCAGGGTATTGAACACGCGTGCGCTCTTGAACGCCTTGTGCAGACCCTTGGTCACCGTGTAGACCCCGCCCTTCTGCGCCACGTCCTCGCCGAACAGCAGGGCTTCGGGGTATTTGCAGAACAGGTCGTGCAGGGCATTGTTGATCTGGATCGCCAGATGCCGCGGCGGCAGTTTCTCCGGCAATTTCTCCGCGCTGCCGAAAATCTTCACACGCTGGGTTGCGTAGTCCACGCGCTGCGCCTCGGCGATCACCGCGTCGGGCGTGTACGGCGCGAGCGGCGCAATCACGTCTTCCAGCGAAGTCAGTTTGGGCCGACGATCGGCCTCCTCGGCGGCGGCGAAACAGCGCTGGCGGAAATTTTCATAGCGCGCCAGCAACTGTTCCCGGGTATACACGCCTGCTTCGAGCGCAATCGCGGTGCTGCGCAACAGGGGATCGCCGGCTTCGACAGCGACGAGTTCCTCGATGCTGCGCCATTCGATTTCGAAATCCGTGCCCGCGTGGCCCATGATGCGCGTCGTGCGTAGATGCAGGAAGGTCGGCCGCCGCGTCGTGCGGCAATGGTGCACCGCGCGCGCAACCTGCTCGTAGCCTGTGGCGAGATCGAGACCATCGGCTTGGAAATAGTCTAGATCGCGGCGGCCGCTGAAATTGGCGGCGATCCAGTCGGTCGGCGTCTTCACCGAGATGCCGATGCCGTTGTCCTCGCAGACGAACAGCACCGGCGCGGGCAGTTTCTGGTAGGCCGTCCACGCCGCCGTATTGAACGCGGTTTGCGCGGCGGCATGATTTGCGGATGCGTCGCCAAATGAGCAGATCGCAATGGAATCATCCGGAATCGGAAGTTTGTGCGCGATGCGCTTCGCCTGCTCGATCGCAACCGCCGTGCCGAGCGCTTTCGGCAGATGAGAGGCAATGGTCGAGGTCTGCGGCAGCACCCATAGCGACTTGGATCCCCAAACCTTGTGCCGTCCGCCCGACGCCGGATCGTCCTTGCTGGCGGCGAAGCTGAGCGCCGAATCCATGACGGGATCAAGCCCGGGCAGCTTGCGGAATCGCTCGGCCATGAATGCGCCGCTGCGATAGTGCAGAAACGCCGGATCGGTGTGCCGCGTCAGGCGCGCGACCATCGCATTGCCTTCGTGACCCGACGAGCCGATCGTGTAAAACACCTTGTTTTTGACGCGCAGTACGCGCGCCATCAGATCCAGATGGCGGCTGATCAGCTGCGAGTCAAACAATTCCACGAAGTCGCTGCGCGTGCACAGGCTGCCGGGCAATACGGGCGCATCGCTCGCGCACGCACGCGCGACCGTGCCTCGCCAGTTCTGCACGAACTCGATGAAGTTCTGGTCGCAGACCTCGGCGCGGTTGACGTTTCGGTGGCGCGCGGGAATCGGTTTGGGTATGGCGGTCATGGTTTCTTTCGTAGGCTGAGGTGAGCGAAAGTGAACCCCAGCGATTGACATTGTAGGATGGGTATTGCGTTTTCGATCCCGGAATTCGCGGATATTGTTGGGGTTCGCATGCTCACCCCAACCTACACATGCCTGGACTGCGCGATCAGCGTTGTGTTCTCGGCCGCATACGGCGGCATCGCGACAAACCCAGGCTGCGCGCGCACGCGATCGAGCCAGGCAACCACATGTGGATACTTCGCCAGTTCGAATCCGCCGTCGGCCGCGCAATGCGTGTAGGCGAACAGCGCGATATCGGCGATGCCGTAACCCAGACTGCTGAACCATGCGTTTGCACCGAGGTGCTTTTCCATCACCGCCAGCGCCGCATCGCCACGCTCGCGCAGCTTCGGCAGATCGGCGCGACGCGGCGAATCGAGAGGTGTCCAGCCGCAGATAAAGCGCGCCACGGCGACATAGGGCTCGTGGCTGTATTGCTCGAAGAACATCCAGGCCAGTGTCTGCGCGCGCTGCCAGGCATCGCCGGCGAAGTACCTGGTGCCGTCGGCCAGCCAGCACAGGATCGCGTTCGATTCGGTCATGATGCGGCCGTCGTCAGTCTCGATCATCGGCACCTTGCCGTTCGGATTCTTCGCAAGATATTCGGGTTTGCGCGTCGCGCCATGCGCGCTGTCGGTTTCGACCCAGTGATACTCGCGGCCGAGATGACTGAGCAGCATGCGCAGCTTGTGGCAGTTGCCCGAGGGCGAATAACCGTAGACCGTGATCATCGTGCCTGTACTCCTCGTTGGCGCGCGAACCATTGCTCGCGCGACTGCCCCCAGATTTCGATCGGGTGCTCGTCGAGCGGTGGCGGCAGCTTGCCCGGACCCTGGTTCGTCGAACCGACGCGGCGCGCCAGCGCCAGCGATGCGGTGTTCGCTGGGTCGATGCAATGGATGATGTTGTTCCAGCCGAGGTTCGCGAAGGCCCAATCGATCGCCGGGGCCGCGGCTTCGGTTGCATAGCCCTTGCCCCAGGCCGCGCGGCGAAACGCCCAGCCGACCTCGTTGCCGGGCCAGCCTTCGGGCAGCCACGGACCGAGTTGTCCATACCACTCGCCTGTTTGTTTGTCGGTAACCGAGAACATGCCGAAGCCCTGCACCAGCCACGCACCGGGCTGCTGCAGAAACTTGCGCCACGCGGCGGCGCGGACCATGGCGCCGCCGACGAAGCGCGCGGCTTCCTCGTCGCCAAACAACTCGGCATAGCCGTCGAAATCCTCGCGCCGCGGCAGACGCAGAATCAGGCGCTCGGTCTCGATTTGAATGTCACTGGTCACTGTGAAGCCCCATCAGATACCGAACCCTCATCCGTCCTTCGGGCACGTTCACTCGCGCCGTCCTTGGCACTCTCCCTCCGGGCGGCTGCCGCCGTGCAAAACGGCAGTCCTGCCGTTTTGTCTCCCGATGGGAGAAGGAAAAATAAATATTCAGAACGCATTGATACCGGTCACTTCGCGCCCGACCACCAATTGGTGCACGGTCTCGGTCCCTTCATAGGTGATCACGGATTCGAGATTGAGCGCGTGGCGGATCGGGCAGTGCTCGGTGGTGATGCCGGCACCGCCCAGGATGTCGCGCGCCTCGCGCGCAATATCGATTGCCATGCGCACATTGTTCCACTTGGCCAGCGACACCTGGGTCGGCTGCATCTTGCCGGCATCCTTGAAGCGCCCAAGTTGCAGCGACAGCAGCTGCGCCAGCGTGATCCGCCGCGCCATGTCGGCGAGTTTCAACTGCACCGCTTGATTCGCGGCAAGCGGACGCTTGAACAAGACGCGCTGCTTGGCGTATTCGGTTGCTTCAGTAAAGCATGCGATCGCCGCGCCGATTGGTCCCCAGGTGATTCCGTATCGGGCCTGAGTCAGACAGCCCAGCGGTCCCTTCAGACCTTTCACATTAGGCAGACGATTCGCTTCCGGAACACGCACATTGTCGAAGAACAGACCGGATGTAACCGACGCTCGCAGGCTCATTTTCTTGTGCACTTCCTGCGCGGCGAAGCCTTTTGTACCTTTTTCTACAATGAATCCTTGTATACCATCCTCGGTGTGCGCCCAGACGATCGCAATATGCGCGAGATTGCCGTTGGTGATCCACATCTTGGCGCCGTTGATGAGCCAGTCGCCGCCATCTTTGCGCGCGTGCGTCTTCATATTGGCCGGATCGGAGCCGCCGTGCGGCTCGGTCAGACCGAAGCAGCCGATCACCTTGCCGGCGGCCATCTGCGGCAGCCAATGCTTGCGCTGCTCCTCGCTGCCGTAGGCGTAGATCGGGTACATGCACAGCGACGACTGCACCGAAGCGAAGCTGCGAATACCCGAATCGCCGCGTTCGAGTTCCTGGCAGACGAGGCCATAACTCACCGCGTTCATGCCCGCGCAGCCGTACTCGACCGGCAACGAGGAGCCGAGCAGACCCAGATCGGCCATTTCCGGAACCAATTCGATCGGAAAACGGGCCTGGTCGAAACAATCGCCGATGATCGGCAGCACGCGCTCGTCGGTGAAGCGCGCGACGGTGTCCTGCACCATGCGTTCCTCGTCGCTGAGCAGGGAACGCACGTCGTACAAATCGGTGGGATTGAGCGGATTGGCTGGCATGATTTTCCCGTGGACGGTTCAAGTCCGGTAAAAGACCGCCTATTCTAGCTGCCGGCCCGACCCGGGTCATCCGCAAATCGGTCAATGCGCGTTCCCGTCCTCACCTACCACGCGATGAATGTCGCTGGAAACGATTACCACAACAACGACCACGCCGCGCTGGCCGCGGACCTGCGCGCGATCGAGCGCCTCGGTCTGCGCATCGTGCCGCTGGCGCTGGCCATCGATGCGTTGCTCGGCGTCGCGCCGGAGTCCTCTGTGGAAAATTCCGTGGCGCTGTCGTTCGACGACGGTTCCTGGTTCGACTGGCACGATCTGGATCATCCCGTTTTCGGCAGACAGCGCGGCTTTGCCGGCATCCTGCGCGATTTCATCGCCGCGACCGGCGTCACGGCGCATGCCACCAGCTTCGTGATCGTCTCGCCCGAAGCGCGCGCGACGCTCGATTGCACCTGCCTGATCGGCCGCGGCTGGTGGACCGACGACTGGTGGCCGCAGGCGGCGCAGGAGGGCCTGATCGCGATCGAAAGCCATAGCTGGGATCACAATCACCATACCCTGCCGTTGACCGCACAGCGCGAGCAGCGCAAGGGCACCTTCGCCACGATCGACGACTACGCCGATGCCGACGCGGAAATCCGCCGGGCCAGCGACTGGCTAGATGCACACTGTCCCACCCGTAAAACCAGCCTGTTCGCCTATCCCTACGGCGAAAGCAACGACTATCTCGTGCGCGAATATCTGCCGCGGCACACGCACGAACATCGCCTGCGCGCTGCGTTTGCCACCGATGCGCGACCGCTGGAGCGCGACAGCAATCGCTGGCTGCTGCCCCGCTATGTCTGCGGCCAGCACTGGAATTCGCCGGACGCATTCGAGCGCCTGCTGCGTGACGCTTGCGCCTTGCCCGGCAACAGCGCTTTGCGCGGCAAATCGCAGGCATAGGATTTTGCGCTCGGCTTCGCTACGCTTGCTCCACGACCGCGACGGATTTCCGATCATGGAACAGCCAGCCCTTCACGTCATTCCCGAACCGATTCGCAGGTTTCTGACGATCACCGAGATCGACGATGCCGATTTTCTGGTCGGCGCCCTGTTCCGGCGCAAGTTCGGCGATCCGCCGCCGGATTTCAGCCGCCATCTCGTCGCCCTGTATAGCGATGCCGATGGCGCACATCATCTCGCGGGCTATTCACATATGCGGCCATTCGGCGATATCTACCTGTCCGGCGGCTCGTGCAGCAATGGCGAAACGATCAAGCGCATGCAGGCGCAGGAACGCGAAGCCGTACAGGCGGCCGGCGGCGTGTGGTACCTGATCCTGAAATATGCGTTCCACAAATACGCGAACTGCTGCGACGCATTTTTCGGTCATTGCGGCGACCGACGTGCGCTCGATGTCGCGCTCGCCGCCGGATTCGTCAAGACCGAACACGAGCATCTGATCGTGCACTGGCACAAACCGCTGGCGGATGTGTTCCGTCGTGCGTTGACCGCAAAGGCGCACGCGCTCGGAGCGTTCTAGTCCCCCTTCCCTACCTTACCTATTGCGCACGCCGTGCGGCACATGTCCGGTCGCGACATGCCGGCGTGCGGATTCGACATTGTGCGTGGAATCGTCGAAGAAAATATCCGCGCCAAAGGTTTCCAGGAACGGGCCCTTGTCGCGACCGCCGAGAAACAATGCTTCGTCCAGGCGCACGCCCCAGTGGCGCAAAGTGAGGATCACGCGCTTGTGCGCGGGCGCGGAACGCGCGGTGACCAGTGCGGTGCGGATCGGCGAGGTTTCCGCCGGAAACGCTTCCTGCAATTTGTGCAGCGCTGCAAGGAACCCGCGGAACGGGCCGCCGGACAGCGGCTGATCGGCACGCTCGACTTCGTTGCGATGGAAGGCGTCGATGCCCTGCTCCTGCGACACGCGCTCGGATTCGTCGCCGAAGATCACCGCGTCGCCGTCGAACGCGATGCGCAACTGATCAGACGAAAGCGACGGCGCCTTCGACGGCAGAATCGTCGCTGCGGCAATACCCGCGTCGAGCGCTCCGGTGACACTGTCGGGATTGGCCGAAAGAAATAATTGCGCGCCGAACGAGCGCACATACGGCGCGGTCGGCGCGCCACTGGTGAATGCAGCACGCGCGATATCGAGACCGTAATGCTCGATCGAATTGAAGATGCGCAGACCCGTGTCGGCCGAATTGCGCGAGAGCAGGATCACCTCGACGCGCGCAGGCGCCGGCTTCGGCGGATTCAGACGCAGGAGCTTGCGCACCAGCGGGAACGCGATGCCCGGCGCGAGCGGTTCGTCCTCACGCTGCGTCTGATGCTCGCGAAACGCGTCGAGTCCAGCCTCTTCGAACAGCGCATGGCTTTCGGCAAGATCGAACAGCGCGCGCGAGGTGATCGCGACGATCAGGCGACCGTCGTTGGGATTGTCGGCCTCAGTAGGCGAACTGTTCATTCAGGATTCGGTCTTCGAGATTGTGCTCGGGATCGAACAGCAGATTGACGGTCTTGTCGTGCGATTCGCGCACGGTCACTTCGACCACATCGCGGACTTCGTTGGAATCGGCGGTCGCGCTGACTGGGCGCTTGTACGGATCGAGGATCTCGAATTTCACCTCGGTAGCCGCGCGCAGGATCGCGCCGCGCCAGCGCCGTGGACGAAACGGGCTGATCGGCGTCATCGCCATGACGTCGGCGCCGAGCGGCAAGATGGGCCCGTGCGCGGACAGGTTGTAGGCAGTCGAGCCGGCCGAGGTGGCGACCAGTATGCCGTCGCACATCAGCTCGTCGATCTTGACCGCAGCATTGAGCGAGACGCGGATATGCGCGGCCTGTTTGGTCTGGCGCAGCAGTGAGACTTCGTTGAACGCCAGCGAAGTCACCGAGCTGCCAGACTCGTTTACGGCCTCCATGATCAGAGGTTTCAAGGTCGTTGCCTGCGCGCGCGCGAGGCGCTCGATCAGGCCGTCGATATGGAACTGGTTCATCAGAAAACCAACCGTGCCGAGCTTCATGCCGTACACGGGTTTGTTCAACGCCAGATGCCGGTGCAGGGTGCGCAGCATGAAGCCGTCGCCGCCCAGCGCGACGATAATGCCGGCCTCGTCGAGAGGCACTTCGGTATAACGCGTGCGGATCTCGGCGAGCGCTGCCTGCGCTTCATCGGTGCGGCTGGCCACGAAGGCGATGGGTTGGTCGATCACGCAAACTCCACGGATTTGCTGCGCGCGCATTGTAGCGCGCTACCGCCTGCGCCTGCCGTCGCACCGGTCGCGGATGAAGCCGGGTGGCGACAAGGGTTGGGAAAGTAGTTTCGGAGCGCTAAGATTTCGCCGGCCGCACCGGGATCGGCACGCTGCATACGTCGATATGTCCCGCCGGCACCTTGTACCAGTCGTCGCGGCGGTTGCGCCGCGATTCGATCAGCGCGGTGAAGGTCGGCGTGTCGGTGCGCAGCACCTCCAGATTCGTGCGCTCGGCCGCTGGCACGTCGGCGGCCAGGCGTATGCGTTCGACCGGTATGCGTTGCTCGGCCTTTTCGTAGAAGCCCAGCGCGCCCGTGCCGCGCGGCAGTGTCGACAACAATTCGATGCCCTGCACGACCCGGCCGGCCACGGTGATATTGCGGTCGAGCCAGCGTGGCGAGTTGCCGATCACGACATACAGTTCCGCGCCGCCGCCCGAATCGACGTCCAGATCGCGGCCCACGCCGAGTGTGCCATAGCAATGCGTAAGCCATGCGCGGCCGAGCTTCGGGTCGCGCGCGCTGGCGAAGTCGCCGGAGAACCCGGTCTGCGCCGCGTAGCCATCGACATCGGGCAGGCGCACGAACGGAATCTTGCCGTTTAACGGAACCGTGAACTCCGCCGCCAAGGTGCGCTTGCCGGTCTTGATCGGGCGCGGCTGATCCTTGTCGCCGGCACGCGCGTCGGCATGTGGATCGCCCCATTGCACGACGTAGTTGTCCTGCGAGCGCAGGATCGCCAGGCCATCGAAATAGTTTTCGCGCACGAGCGCCTTGATATTGGCGACGTGATTGGGCGCGAAGTCCGGCGCCAGCTCGATCACGACGCGGCCGGATTTGAGTTCGAGATACAAAGTGTTTTGCGGATCGAGCGCATGCCAGTCGCCCGGCTTCGCCGCAGCGAGCACATCGGCCATGGTCAACGGCTTGGTGGGCGTATCCGCAGACGCGGGCAGAGCGGCGCAGGCCACGAGCAGGGCGGCGCATGCGAGCACGAGGCGAGGACGTGGCATTCCGGTTATTGCTCCAAGGATAAGTTTACTTTTCCACATTGAGCGATTCGGTCGCGAGTACGCCGAGGCGCACGAGGCGCTCAAATTGCTCGCCGGCGCGGCTCACGGTCAGGGTTACATGCTTGCCCATGTTCGCGCGCAGCAGCTCCTGAAACGACTCGCGATTGCGCACCGGCACGCCGTTGAACTTGATCACGAAATCGCCGCTGCGCAGATTCGCCTCCGCTGCCGGCGTCGCACCGACGACCGAGCCGATCTGCACGCCGCCGGCAACCCCGAGCGTTTTCTTCTCCGCCGCGGACAGACTGCGGAACTGCGCGCCGAACGGCAATTTGTAGCGCACATAAAATGCCGCGACGAACGGCGCCTGCGCGTTGTCCTTCGCATCCAGCGAGGGCGCATAGATCAGAATCTTGTCCGCACCGACCCGTTGACCCTGGCGCAACGCCCATGCACGCGCCGCATCGTCATTGGTCGGATAGAAACCCGTACCGATACGCACGAAACTCTTGCCGACCAGTTTGCGCTCATCCGGCCCGATCGCGGTGCCGGACGTGGTTTCCGGCAGTTCCGGCGCCGGCGCAGCGCGCAGTTCGGCGACGAGATCGGCGCCGTGACCCGGGGCGAACTGATAATTGCCGGGCTCGGCGACCTCGCGCGCAGGCGGCGTGGGCGGCGGCAGTTCGCGCTGGGGACGCACGCATCCGCCGAGCAGCGCCGCCATCAACGCCGCCGCGACGAGCGGTTTGCGCAGTGCTGCCAAACCGGCACGTCGTTTCATGCTGGACACAACCACTTCATCACGCAATAGTAGCGCTTTATTTCCGGGTCACGCATGTCCTCGGTCACGCTCGACAACGCCAGCGTCGCCAGGCGCGACTTGCGCAAGGCGCAATTGCAGATTCATTTTTGCGTCCTGCTGTGGGGATTCACCGCAATCCTCGGCAAGCTGATTACGCTGCCTGCGCTTGCTCTGGTGTTCTGGCGCATGCTGATGGTGACGACGGCCCTGCTGCTGGTCCCGCGCGTGTGGCGCGGGCTGCGCACAATGCAGCCTCGCCTGCTGCTCTCGTATGCCGGGGTCGGCGCGCTGGTCGCGCTGCATTGGCTGTCGTTCTACGCGTCGGTCAAGCTGGCCAACGCTTCGGTCGCGGCGACATGCATTGCGGTGGGCCCCGTGTTTCTTGCCGTGCTCGAACCGTGGATTGCGCGTAGCAAATTTGAGCCGCGCGAATTGCTGATCGGCATCGGCGTGATTCCCGGCGTTGCGCTCGTGGTCGGCGGTATTCCCGATCAGATGCGGGTTGGCGTCGTGGTCGGTGTGGTCTCGGCCTTTCTCGTCGCCTTGTTCAGCGCGTTCAACAAGCGTCTCGTCGAACACGCCGATCCGTTCACGGTGACCGCGATCGAACTCGGTACAGGCGCGATCTTTCTCGGCCTCGTCGCTGTTGTGCTACCGCACTCGGGCAACGTGTTCGCTCCGCCTGGCCTGCACGATGCGGCCCTGCTGCTCGTGCTGGCGCTGGCCTGCACGCTGGTGCCATTCACGCTTTCGCTGATCGCGCTGCGTCATCTGAGCGCTTTCGCAGTGGAACTCGCGGTCAATCTCGAACCGGTGTATGCGATCATTCTCGCCATCGTCCTGCTTGGCGAGCAGCGCGAACTCGGCATCGCGTTTTACTGCGGCGTCGCGATCATCCTCGGTGCGGTGTTCGTGCATCCGCTGCTCGATCGGCGCAAGCCGCATCGCACCGAGACCAATGTCGCGGGCTGCGCGGATTGATATTGAAAATTGCTCTCCGGGACGGCATTTCCTGATCTTGGCGCTGAGGGATGCGTACTGCCACATTCGGCAGGCCCGAATTCAAAAGCAAGAGCCGGAGTGCACGATTCGACACCCATGCGTAATCTGCGTTCATCCAAACCCCAACGGAAGCGAATGCCGATGAACGCGATGCTGAAAAACTCACATCTGGAATCGATCGAAAACGACCCGCGCTGGACCGCAATAATCACTCGCGATGCGCGTGCGGACGGCACGTTCTTCTATTCGGTCAAGACCACCGGCGTTTACTGCCGGCCCTCGTGCGCTGCGCGTCTGCCGCGTTCACAAAATGTCGCCTTTCACGCCTCGCGTGCGCAGGCTGAGCACGCCGGCTTCCGCGCGTGCAAGCGCTGCAAGCCCGATCAGCCCGGCCTTGCCGAACAACATGCCGCGCGCATTGCAGCAGTCTGCCGGCTGATCGAGTCCGCACAGGAAGCGCCCAATCTCGACACGCTTGCCGCGCATGCCGGCATGAGCACGTACCACTTCCATCGCGTGTTCAAATCGATCACCGGCGTCACGCCGAAGGCCTATGCGGTCGCGCAGCGCGCGACACGCGTACGTACGGAGCTCGCGCGCGCCGACAGCGTCACCAACGCGATCTTCGATGCGGGCTACAACTCGAACGCGCGCTTCTATGAGAAATCCAGCGCGTTGCTCGGCATGACACCAAGCGACTATCGCAAAGGCGGAACGAACGCGCAAATCCGCTTTGCGATCGGCGAGTGTTCGCTCGGCGCGATTCTCGTCGCCTGCAGCGAGCGCGGCGTCTGCGCGATCTTTCTGGGCGACGATGCGGATGCGCTCGCGCGCGATCTGCAGGATCGTTTCCCGCAGGCGAGTCTGATCGGCGGCGATGCTGAATTCGAACGCCTGGTAGCGCAGGTGGTCGGCTTCGTCGAGGCGCCGGGGCTTGGGCTGGATTTGCCGCTCGATGTGCGCGGCACCGCATTCCAGCAGCGCGTCTGGCAGGCACTCAGGAAAATTCCGGCCGGCAAGACCGCAAGTTATAGCGATATTGCTCAGCGTATCGGCTCGCCGAAATCAGTACGTGCCGTAGCCCAAGCCTGCGCGGCGAATCGTCTGGCGGTGGCGATTCCCTGCCACCGCGTGGTGCGCAATGACGGCGCCCTGTCCGGTTATCGTTGGGGTGTCGAACGCAAGCGCGCGCTGCTCGATCGCGAGGCGAGCGCGTGAGCCTCGCGCGGCAAAGAGGGCGTGGTGGTCAACTCGCCTGCATGAGAAGGCTGTTTACGCGCCGCACATAAGCGGCTGGATCTTCAAGTGCGGCGCCTTCGAGCAGTTGCGCCTGTTCGAGCAGGATCAGCCCCAGATCGTTGGCGCGCGCAGCGTCGGTTTCGTTTTCCAGGCGCTTGACCAGCGCGTGTTCGGGATTGATTTCGAGTGCAGGCTTGGTTTCCGGTACGTCATGCCCGGCCTGCTTGAGCAGACGCTGCATGGCCATGCCCATATCGTGTTCGTCGAGCACCAGACATGAGGGCGAATCGGTCAGACGCTCACTCACGCGCACGTCGCGCACGCGCTCGCCGAGCAGACCCTTCAATTTTTTCACCACGTCTTCGGCGGCTTTCTCGGCTTCCTTGCGCTTTTCCTCATCGGCGCCGCCGAGTTTGCCCAGATCGAGATCGCCCTTGGCGACGTTGCGCAGTTTCTTGCCCGCATAGTCTGTGAGATAGCCCGCCATCCACTCGTCGATGCGCTCGTACATCAGCAGCACTTCGATATCGCGCGCACGCAGCGCCTCCAATTGCGGACTGCCCTTCGCCGCGGCGTAGCCATCGGCAGTGATGTAGTAGATCGATTCCTGCCCGGCCTGCATGCGCCCGATATAGTCGTCGAGCGAGACCGTCTGCAGCGCACCTTCGCTTTGCGTCGAGGCGAAGCGCAGCAGCTTGGCGATGCGTTCCTTGTTGGCGAAATCCTCGGCTATGCCTTCCTTGAACACGGCGCCGAATTCCTTCCAGAACGTCGAGAATTTATCCGGCTCGTCCTTGGCCAGCTTGTCGAGCAGATCGAGCACACGCCGGGTACAGGCGGCGCGCAGTTTTTCCAGATTGCGGTTCTGCTGCAGGATTTCGCGGCTGACGTTGAGCGGCAAATCGTCCGAATCGACCACGCCGCGCACGAAGCGCAAGTACGCCGGCAGCAATTGCTCGGCCGCGTCCATGATGAAAACGCGCTTGACGTAGAGTTTCAGCCCCTTCCGCTCGTCGCGGCCGCCAGACATGAAATCGAACGGCGATTTCGCCGGGATGTAGAGCAGCGAGGTGAAGTTCTGGTTGCCCTCGACGCGGTTGTGCGTCCACGCCAGCGGGTCGTTGAAATCGTGCACGAAATGCTTGTAGAAACCCTGGTAGTCCTCGTCCTTGAGTTCGGTCTTCGGCCGCGTCCACAGCGCCGAAGCCTGATTGACGACTTCCCATTTTTCATCAGAATCGGCCTCGGTCGGCTTGCCGTCCTTCTCTTCAGGCATCCGAATCGGGAAACCGATATGGTCGGAATAGCGCGCGATCAGGCTGCGCAGCTGCCAGCTCTGCAGGAATTCGTCCTCATTGGCTTTCAGATGCAGCGTGACAGTGGTGCCGCGGCTGGAGTTCTCCACAGTCTCCAGGGTGTACTCGCCTGTACCGGCGGATTGCCAGCGCACGCCATCGCTCGCATCGCTGCCCGCGCGGCGCGTGGTCAGCGTCACCTTGTCGGCAACGACGAAGGCCGAATAGAAACCCACGCCGAACTGGCCGATCAGATTCGCATCGGCCTTCTGTTCGGTCGACAGCGCTTCGAGAAATTTGCGCGTACCCGAACTGGCGATCGTGCCGATATTCGCGATCACATCGTCGCGGCTCATGCCGATGCCGTTGTCGCGGATGGTCAGCGTGCGCGCGTCCTTGTCGACGCTGACATCGATGCGCAGCTCGCTGTCTCCGGCCAGCAGTTCGGGCTGACCGATCGCGGCGAAACGCAGCTTGTCGCAGGCATCTGACGCGTTCGAGATCAGCTCGCGCAGGAAGATTTCCTTGTGCGAGTACAGCGAATGCGTGACCAAGTGCAGGACCTGGGCGACTTCTGCTTCAAACTTGCGGGTTTCTGCGGCGGCGGTCATGCGGGAAGCTTCCTTTTCAATGGCTTGCGCCACGAATGTGGCCGCAGGTGCGGGATTTCAAGCACGACGATGCGCTCGTTGCGAGCGATGCGGGGTGCAAACTGCGGAAAGGGGTGCGTAATTTCTGGAGGCCGACAGCCGTCTGCGCGTCGTTGCTTGCCCACGTATCGCACAAAGACAAAGCGGCCGTCGGAGACCGACGGCCGCTTTGGACGAGGAGCACAGACGCGACTCAATGCTCCAAGACGGTACTTATGGGTTCATCCTTGATCGCCAGGATCACGAAGCGACCATCCTTGGCCGCACTTTTCAGTTTAGGACCTACTCTTCGGTCACGGCGCGCTTGGTCAGGTCTTCCTGAATACGCGCCTTCTTGCCTTCCAGACCGCGCAGATAATAAAGCTTGGCCCCGCGCACCTTGCCGCGGCGCTTGACGCTGACCGACTCGATCGTCGGGCTGTGCGACTGGAACACGCGCTCGACGCCGGTGCCGTGCGAGATCTTGCGCACGGTGAAGGCGGAATTGAGGCCCGCGTTCTTCTTCGCGATAACCACGCCTTCGTAGGCCTGCACGCGCTCGCGATTGCCTTCTTTGACTTTGACATTGACGATCACAGTATCGCCCGGCCCGAATTCGGGCAGCTTGCGGGTGATCTGGGAGGCTTCGAATTGTTGGAGGAGGTTGCTCATGACACTCACCGATTGAGGTTGATTATACGCCGAGATTTGCGTCGTTATGACGACTCACTTCACTACTTTTTTATATCTTCTTGAAATTCCAGTAAAAATTCAGTTTCCTCACGCTTTAGTTCGATTCTTGCCAGCAGGTCCGGACGCCGCTGCCAGGTCCGTCCCAGCGCCTGTTTGCGACGCCAGCGCCGGATCGCGGCATGGTCGCCGGACATCAGCACCGCCGGCACCGGCCCCAGTTCGTGCTGCTCGGGCCGCGTGTAATGCGGGCAATCGAGCAGACCGTCGGAAAACGAGTCCTGCTGCGCCGACTGCGCATCGTTCAACGCGCCGTCCTGCAACCGGCCGATCGCATCGATCAGCACCGCGGCGGCCAATTCGCCGCCTGACAGAACGTAGTCGCCGATGGAAATTTCCTCGTCGACTTCGTGCTGCAGCAGGCGCTCGTCCACCGCCTCGTAACGCCCGCACAGCAGGATCAGGCGCTCGCTCTGTGCCAATTGCCTGACCTTCTCCTGCGTGAGCCGCGTTCCCTGCGGACTCAGGTAAATCACCTTCGCCGGCTTGCTGTCGGCGGCACGCGCCGCGTTCAAAGCGTCGCGCAGCGGGTCGATCAGCATCACCATGCCCGGTCCGCCGCCGTAAGTCCGCTCGTCCACGGTGCGGTAGTTGTCCGTCGCGAAATCGCGCGGGTTCCAACTGTGCACGTCGAGCAAACCGCGCTCCTGCGCCCTGCCGACAACGCCTACCTTGGCGCTGCCTTCAACGAATTCCGGAAACAGCGTGACGACATCGATGCGCATCAAAACTCCGCGTCCCAATCGACGACGATCTTGCCGCCCTCGATATCGACCTGCTGCACGAATTGTCCGCTGACGAACGGAATCATGCGTTCGCGGCCTTTCTCGTCGCGCGCCACCAGCACATCATTCGCACCGGTCGCAAACAGATGGCTGACCTTGCCGAACGCGATGCCTTGCGTGTTGACGACCGCGAGTCCTTCGAGATCGGTCCAGTAAAACTCACCGCGCCTGGGCTTGGGCAACGCCGAGCGCAGAATGCGTATCTCCGCGCCGATCAGGGCTGCCGCCGCGTCGCGATCCTCGATGCCGGGCAGGCGTGCCACGATGCCCTTGCCTTGCACACGGCCTTGCGCACTTTCGAACTCGATTTCGCCAGCGCCATCGGCGCCACCGACGAACCAGGGCCGGTATTTGAAAATCCGCTCGCGCGGCTCGGCATATGATTCGAGCTTGACCCAGCCGTCGACGCCGAACAGGCCGACGATCTTGCCGATCAGCAACCTTGCGTCATCGCGCGCAGCCATGTCGACGGCGCCTGCGACGCGAAAAGCCTTAGGCTGCCGCCTTGGCCTGCTTGCCGGCTTCCTTGAGCAGCACGCGCACCTTGTCGCTCAGCTGCGCGCCCTTCGCCACCCACGCGTTGACGCGCTCGGTGTCGAGTTGCAG
>NZ_DATBQK010000155.1:0-3918 GCF_036560865.1 Rudaea sp. | reverse complement strand
CCCATCACCGATTGTGCGAGCCTCTACTTCCTCTACTACGCGGTCTCTCTCCATAACCTCGCGAACCTGAGTGCCGACTCGGCTGTTCCGGGCCTGAACCGCAATCACGCTTACATGAGCAAACAGCTCATTCCTTCAGCTGGCGTGCTTAGAGCGTTCGATGCCGAAGTAGCACCCCTGTTCGCGGCAATTCACTCCAACCTCCACCAGTCCCGCACCCTCGCCACCCTGCGCGACACGCTGCTGCCTAAGCTGCTCTCCGGCGAACTGCGTGTCACCGATGCCACAGAACAACGCTGCCAGGTGCGTCGGAATCGATAGCGGTTTCGCCGGCCGGTGGTCGGTAAACCTTGGCAATGAATGGCGGCTCGTGACGGTCGAGGAATGCCAATATACGTTCCCTGGTCGCGGCAAAGGCGTGGGCGAGTTGCGGGTATGGTGCTTTGCCAATCACGACCAGCAATGCAACGCGGTGCTGCATGACGGCGGCAAGTTCGTTCGGCTTGTAGCGGATGCGCCCGTCGTGGGTGATCGCAATCCAGCCTCGCCGACCGACTGCTTCCAGCCAAGTTTCGTCGGAGCTGTCGGCCGCAAAGTGATCAGCATGTCGCTCCACCGCCAGGCCGGCGGCGCGAAGGATTTCCGGGAAACGCTTGCCAAGATCGCGGTCGGTGAAGAAGACCCGCTTCATGCGGCTCGCTCGTAGAGCACAGCCTCCTCGATCTCGCCTTCGGTCATGTCATAGTCGGCGGCGATATCGAACATGGATTCGCCCGCATCGAGGCGTTCAGCAATCGTGCCGGTGGTAACGCCGCGCAACGCGACAACGGGACGACCGAACGCAACGTGCGGATCAATAGCGATCGGCCGATTGCCCGCAGGAACATCGCTGGACGTGAATGGATAGAGGCGAACGGGAAACTTCCACTGATCCCATTCGACCCGCGCCAGGTGCTCGTTGAACAGATGACGCATGGCGATCTGTCCGGAGGCAGATAATTCTATGAGTTTGCCGTAACGTTCCAGCAGCAACTTCCCGGCGTCGGTACGAAGTTCCGGGCTGAGCAGAAGGCGCTCGATCTCCAGGGTTTTCTGCGCGTAGGCAATCGCCCGGCGCAAGGCATCCATCGACACGCCATGCTCGGTGCGCAGCGAACGCAACACATGAGCTTCGATGAGATTCCAGAACGACAGTATCGGCGGCGGCTTGCGCGCAGCATGAATGAGTGGGCTCGAGTGTGCGGTACCCGAGGCCTTCGGATAGGGACGACCAACCACCCACGAGCGCAATGTTGCCGGCGCCACTTTCAAATAGCGTGCAGCCTCGGCCACTGTGTAGCTTGGCGCGTTGCGAACATCGGTCTTGATCATGGTGAAGGATGCAGGCTCTAGCTGGGCTGGTTTTCGCAGTTCCGACACACTTGATTATACCCTGCCAAAGTTCTGCCATCCGGCTATATCCGGACTCAACCGTCATGGAATCGGTCGAAACAGCAAGGTTGGGCGAGCCAATGAGTCTGGATGAGTCCGTCGTCGAAGACGCCCCGTACATGACGCCGGTTCTGGCGATTTAACAGTAATAATTTAGTCGCCACAAGTGGCGATTATCTTGACAAATAGCCGTTTATTCGCCATATTTGACGAATAATGAAGATTGGCAGCGAAACATCGGATTCCACCGCGCTGCGCGAGCTTGGCGCGCGCATTGCCGCCGTACGGCTGACATTCAACCTGACCCAGGCGCAACTGGCGGAGCAGGCCGGCATTTCCAAGCGCACGGTGGAGCGGCTGGAGTCCGGTGCCGTGGCGACGCAACTTTCCGCCTTCCTGCGCGTGTTGCGCGTGTTGCGGCTGCAGGATCGCATCGAGTTGCTGGTGCCGGAATCGACGCCCGGCCCGGTGGCGCAACTCCAGCTGAAAGGACGCACGCGCAAGCGCGCATCCGGGCAGACGCAAGAACAAACCGCGACCACGAAAAAGTGGGCGTGGGAGCCATGACCACGGCCGAGGTGCTGCTCTGGGGTCGCAGCATCGGCGCGGTGTCACTCGCCGACGGCAGCACCACGGCAGCGTTCGAATACGTGCCGGCCTTCGTCGGCAGCGGCATCGAATTGTCGCCGCTGCGCATGCCGTTGCAGCGGCGCGTGTACCAGTTTCCGGAATTGCCGTTCAACACCTTTCATGGCCTGCCCGGACTGCTGGCGGATTCATTGCCGGATCGTTTCGGCAATGCCTTGATCGATCAATGGCTGGCAATGCAGGGACGCAAGCCGGAAAGTTTCAGCGCCGTGGAACGTCTGTGCTACATCGGCGCGCGCGGCATGGGTGCGCTGGAGTTCAAGCCGGTGCTGGGGCCGCGAACGCGCAAGTCCAGTCCGCTGGATGTGGCGGCGCTGGTGGCGCTGGCCTCAGAGGTGCTGACGCATCGCAAGGGGTTGAAAGCCAGCCTGCGCAGTGCGGCGCGCAAGCACGCGCTGGAGGACATCCTGCGCGTGGGCACGTCGGCCGGCGGCGCGCGCGCGAAGGCGGTGATCGCATGGAACCCGAAGACCAACGAGGTGCGTTCTGGTCAGGTGCCGGCAGGCGCCGGCTTCGGCTACTGGTTGCTGAAGTTCGATGGCGTGTCCGGCAACAAGGACAAGGAGCTGGACGATCCACAAGGCTACGGCGCGATCGAATACGCGTATGCGCTGATGGCGCAGGCGGCAGGCATCACGATGAGCGAATGCCGCTTGCTGGAGGAGAACGGACGCCGCCACTTCATGACGCGTCGCTTCGACCGCTTGCCCGACGGCGGCAAATTGCACATGCAATCGCTGGGCGCGCTGGCGCACTACGACTACAACCGGGTCGGCGCGTATTCCTACGAACAGGCGTTGGTTGCGATCCGTCAGCTTGGGTTGCCGATGGCAGCGCTGGAAGAGCAATTCCGCCGCATGCTGTTCAACGTGGTGGCGCGCAATCAGGACGACCACGTCAAGAACATCGCCTTCCTGATGGACAAGCAGGGCCGCTGGTCGCTGTCGCCGGCCTTCGATGTGAGTTACAGCTACAACCCGAATGGCGACTGGACCGCGCAGCACCAGATGACGCTCAACGGCAAACGCGATGGTTTTGTGCTGGCCGATTTTCGCACCTGCGCGAAGACGGCGATGTTGAAGCGCGGGCGCGACAAGGCGATCCTTGACGAAGTATGCGCGGCAGTGCGACGTTGGCCGGAGTTTGCCGAGCAGGCCGGGCTGATGAGCGTACAGCGCAAACGGATTGGTCGAACCCATCGCCTGCACTTTGCGGAGTCCGCATGAGGCTGGATGAATCCGTCGTCGAAGCTGCGGCACTGGACTGGTTCCGCGCGCTGGGCTATGCGATCGGCCACGGCCCGCATATCGCGCCGGGCGAGCCTGTTGCGGAGCGGGATTCGTTCGGCGATGTGGTTCTTGCCGAGCGACTGCGCACGGCGATCGCGCGGCTGAATCCCGCGATTCCCGAAGAAGCGCGTGAAGAGGCCTTGCGCAAGGTGCTGCGCATCGCAACGCCTTCTCTGGTACAGACCAACCGCGCTTTCCACAACCTGCTGCGCGATGGCGTGCCGGTCGAGTACGCGCGTGCCGATGGCTCGATCGCGGGCGATCATGTGCGGCTGGTGGATTTCATCGATGTGGCGGCGAACGACTGGTTCGCGGTGAACCAGTTCGCCGTGATCGAAGGCCAGCATCATCGGCGGCCGGATGTCGTCGTGTTCGTCAACGGGCTGCCGCTCGGCGTGATCGAGCTGAAGAATGCCGCGGATGAGGACGCGACGATCTGGAGCGCCTACGCGCAACTGCAAACCTACAAGGCGGAAATTCCGTCGCTGTTGCACTACAACGCGGTGCTGATGGTGAGTGATGGATTGCAGGCGCGCATCGGCTCGCTCAC
>NZ_DATBQK010000154.1:0-27992 GCF_036560865.1 Rudaea sp. | reverse complement strand
TGGCCCGGATTGATCAAGGCCTGCAACGGCAGCAGGGCCAGCTGCGCCGCGGCCTGTTGCACGACCTGATCGGAACCGTCGACGACGATCTGCAATGGCGGCCGCGGCCATGGCCGTGCGTCGCTGGTCTGCTCGATCAGGCGACGCTCGAAATCGGCCGGAATCACCAACGCCGCGCTGATCTTGCCCGCGCGCAGCAGCGTGTCGAGTTCCTGCGGCGTCTTCACGAAATAACGGAAGTCCATCACCTCGGTCTGGCCGAGTGCGGCGACGACTTCGCGCGCATGCGCGGTCTGCGCCTGATCGAGCACCGCGGCCTGCAGATGGCGGATGTCCATATTGATCGCATAGCCGAACAGCAGCAGCTGCATGGTCGGAATACCGACGATCATCGCGAACGTGAGCCGGTCGCGGCGCAGCTGGCGCAGCTCCTTGATCACGATCGAGAGCAGGCGGCGCAGATTCATCGTCTATGGCCCGTCAGGCAAAAGCGGAAAAAGGCTGTTGGCCGCAAAGAGCGCAAAGGACGCAAAAGGAGCGAAAGCGCACTGAGAGTTTTCTTTGCGTTTTTTGCGCTCTTTGCGGCCAATCGGCTTTTTCATTTCCATTTCTGCGTCGCCGCAACGAACACGTCTTCAAGGTTCGCCGCCACCGGCTGCAGCTGCGCGACGACTCCCGCCTGCTGCAATCTACGGTCTATCTGTTCGCGCTGTTCCGCGCCCGCCTGCGCGAGCACGCGCAATTGCGCGCCGATCTGCGCCATCGCCATGATTCCTGGCAGACCCTGCAACGTGGTCTGCACACGGCGCGGGTTGTCGCATTCGGCGAACAGGACCTGACCCGGCAGCGCGTCGCACAGTTCGCGCGGGCTACCGTCGGCGACCAGTTTGCCGTGATCGAGTATCGCCAGCCGATGACAGCGCTCGGCCTCGTCCATGTAATGCGTGGAAACCAGGATCGTCGTACCGACATCAGCAAGCGCAAACAGCGAATCCCAGAACTCGCGCCGCGATTGCGGATCGACCGCCGAAGTCGGCTCGTCGAGCAGCAGCAGCTCAGGTTCGTTCAACACCGCGGCAGCGAGGGCGAGGCGCTGTTTTTGTCCGCCCGACATCGTGCCTGCCAGCTGATCGCGCTGTTCGTTGAGCCAGTAGCGATCAAGCAGCTCGGCGATGCGCGTTTTCGCACGCGCGCGGGTGAGTTCGTGCACGGCGGCAACGAAGTCGAGATTCTCGAACACGGTCAGATCGTCGTAGAGCGAGAACTTCTGCGTCATGTAGCCGATACGCCGTTTCAAGGCCTCGGCCTGTTGCGGAATCTTGTAGTCGAGCACGCTGATATCGCCACTGCTCGGCAGCAGCAGGCCGCAGAGCATGCGGATCGTAGTCGATTTGCCGGAACCGTTGGGTCCGAGAAAACCGTACACCTGTGCGCGCGCCACGGTCAGATCGACATGATCGACCGCGACCAGATTGCCAAAGCGCTTGGTCAGACCACGCGCGACGATCGCATTGCTTCTGGCCCCTTCCCCCGCTTGCGGGGGAAGGTTGGGATGGGGGGAAGTCAGCGACGACATCTTATTTATCGGCAACGGACTTGCCCACCAGCAGCGTCGCCTGACACGGAATTCCCGCTGGCAGATCGCGCGCTGCCGGCGCATCGAGCTCGAGTTCCGCGCGCCACGCCAGCCGGCTCGCATCGTCGCCGCTCAAGGCGTAGTACGGGGTGAACGTTGCCTCGCTGGCGATGCGCACCGCGGTCGCGCTGAACGCCTGCGCCACGCCATCGACGCGCACGTTGAAACGTGCACCCTGCTGCAAGCTCGCGCGCACGGGTTCGGGTACGAACACGCGTGCATACGGCGCGTCGCCGACCAGCAAGCTGACCACGCTTGCACCCGCTGCGGGCCGGTCGCCGAGTTTGAATGGCAAGGTATCCACGCGTCCCGCGCGCGGCGCGCGCACGCTCAGCCGCTGCAGCGTGACCTGCAACTGGGCGAGCGTCGCCTGCGCCTGCGCGAGCGAGGCTTCGCCTTGGGCCAGATCTTCCGGCCGTGTTCCATGCAGCAATTCGTCAAGATTCGCCTGCGCCGCTTTCGCGTCAGCGTTGGCCTGACGCAGAACGGCGTCGGCGTTGTCGAGGTCGGACTGGCTGTTGAGTCCTTTCCTGCGGATTTCCGCCGCACGGTCGCGCGCGAGTCTGGCATTGAGCGCAGTTGCTTGCGTACGCACAAGCGCGGCGCGCGAGGCGTCAATCGTTTCGATGCGCGCGCCGTGACGCAATTCGTCGAGCGCGGCGCTCAGGCGCAGCACATCGGCCTGCGCCGCATCGACTTGCGCCTGCGTGCGGCGCGGATCGAGCGTGAGCAGCAACTGGTCGGCGGCGACGTGATCGCCTTCCTTGACCAGGATCTGCACGATCGGCTCGGACACCTCAGCCGGCACCGCAATGCGATCCCATTCCAGCGTGCCGAGCAGCGGCGCGGGTCCGCTGTCGCGCGCGCACCCAGCCAGTGCGGCGAGTGCACACAAAGATAAAAGTACACTACGTTTTGGTTTTCGCATGCGGTTTCTCCAACATGCCATCGAACAAGGTCAGCGTGTGCTCGATCAGCACATCCCAACCCGGCGCGCCGGCGTGCATCGACTTCATCTGCGCCTGCCGCGCACGGATCGCCTTCATGACCGGCTCGGGCAAGCCGTTGAACGTGGACAGCGCGACTTCGCGCCAGACCGGAGCAGCGGCGAACGGAAATACCGCGAGGCTGATCAACGAAATGCCAGTCAGCAGCGGGTTGAGATCGGAACGGATTTCGCCGCAGCGCTGCGCTGCGGCGATCAGCATCAAGGTTTTCGGCGAGATCACCGCGGCGAACTGCGCCTGCATGTTCTCACGCAGCGAACCGCCTTCGCTCAGCACCTCGCGCACCATCAGGCGCGGCATCCACGGATTTGCGGCCAGATTGCGCATATGTGTTTCGAGGAACTTGCGCAAGGTCGCGCGCGGGCTCGGCAACGGCGCCAGCAGCGGCGCCACCGAAACCGCGACGAACGGCGCCACGCGTTCGGCCAGAATCGTTTCGACCAGTGAGCTGCGGCTGGCGAAGTAGTAGTGCAACAACGCCGGCGTGACGCCCGCGCGTTGCGCGATCGCGCGCAACGGCGTCGCCGCGATGCCGCGCTCGGCGTACAGCTCGATCGCGCTGTCGAGCAGACGGCCGCGCAGGTCGACCCCGCCCGCGGCCTGCGGCCGGCCGGGTCGGCGCGGCGGTTTGCGCGCGGGCGCAACCTTGGATGGCGAACGCGATCGCGGCTGGCGCTTCGAACTCATGCACGAATTATAATTAAACGTATAATTAATTTCAAGACACGCCAGATCAGCCCTGATCGATGCGCCAGTCTTGCCAAGCTCGCCGGTTCGCACTCGCCGTGCTCGGCTTCTACCCCGCACGCGCCAAGCGCTGCCGTCGCGCAAAGTGCGCTAGCCCACAGCGATTCGCTGCAGCACGCGGCCATCGATGATCGTGTGGCTGCGCCCGCCGACCCACACCGCGCCGTCGGCCTCGATGCGGATATCGATGGTCGCGTCATGGCCCATTTCGCGACCCTGACTTACGCGATAGCCCCGCGCCAATGCGCCCTGCGGTTCGCGCTGTGCGATATAGGCGGCGATCAGACCGTTCGCCGCACCCGAGGCCGGATCCTCGACGATGCCGACGCCGGCCGGAAATGCGCGCACGACCAATTGACAGTCGCGCGCGGCGCTACGTGCACTCGACTTTTCTTCGTGTGCGTGGGCGCGCGCAAAACAGCACAGGCCGAGGCTGTCGCCCGCGCGCGCGAGTGCGGCAATCGCGGCGTGATCCGGCCGCCACGCGCGCAGCGCGCTTTCGCTCGCGAATTCCGCAAGCCACCAGCGCCGGCCGCCTTCGACAAAGGCCGGTGGCAAAACGCCGAGCGGCGCATCGCCGATCACCGTGCGCAATAACGGATCGTCCGCGCCTTCGCGCAGAATGCGTGCCGCCGGCGCCTGCACGTAGAGCTGGCGTGCCGCGGCCTCGCCTTCGACGCGAATCGGCAGCAAGCCTGCGGCGCATTCCTGGATCAGCAATCCGTCGCGCGGCGCAACGTGGCCGATTTCGAGCGCCGCGTGCGCGCTGCCGATGGTCGGATGCCCGGCGAACGGAATTTCCTTGGCCGGAGTAAAAATGCGCAGGCGATAGCTCGCCGCTTGTTCTGCAGGCGCCAGCACGAAGGTTGTCTCGACCAGATTCGTCCACGCGGCGAAACGCTGCATGTCCTGATCGCTCCAAGCGTCCGCGCCGAACACGACACCGAGCGGATTGCCGCCGCCCGCGCGTTCGGCGAATACATCGACTTGCAGATAGCGCAGGGATGACATGCGTGCGTGCCTGATAGCAGGTGGGAGCGGCACGCTGCAACGCGCAGTCGAAAGTGTCAAGGCTATGTGCATGCGCGTTGCAGAAAATATGACGCATTCGTGCGCAGGTCCGCCTAAAATCGAGCCGACGACTCCAACCTCGGCACAGATACTCCAGCCATGACCGCTTCCACGCGCAACACCATTCTCGTCGCCGGCTCGGCGAATCTGGATTTCGTCGTGCGCGCCGCGCATGTGCCGGCGCCGGGCGAAACCGTGCTCGGGCGCGAGTTCAGCACGTTTCCCGGCGGCAAGGGCGCCAACCAGGCCGTTGCCTGCGCGCGCGCAGGCGACGCACCGACGCAGATGCTGCTCGCGCTCGGCGACGATCCCCACGCCACGCCGCTGGAAGCATCGCTGTGCGCGGCGGGTGTCGCGATGCATATCGTGCGCGCGCGCGATGTCGCCACCGGCACCGCATTTGTCTGCCTGGCCGACGATGCGGAAAACGCGATCACGGTCGCGCCCGGCGCAAACAATGCGCTGCGCGGCGAGGACCTGCCCGATCTCGACGCCATCGGCTATCTGCTGCTGCAACTGGAAACACCGATCGACACCGTCGTTGCGTTTGCGCAGAAAGCGCGTGCGCAAGGCACCAAGGTAATTCTCAACGCCGCGCCGGCGCGTGCGCTTACGGCCGCGTTGCTCGATGCGCTCGACGTGCTGATCATCAACGAAGGCGAGCTTGCGGCGATCACGGGAGTGCAGGACCGCATCGCCGAAGCACTGACGCATCTCAAGGTGCCCTGCGTGATCGTCACGCTCGGCGCACGCGGCTGCTGCGCGCGCAGCCTGCGTGCTGACGGTGGTGGCGAATTTCATCTGCAGACCGCCTATCGTGTCAAAGCTCTCGACACGACTGCGGCCGGCGATACCTTCTGCGGCGCCTTCACGGCTGCGCTGAGCCGCGCAGACGCGTTGCCGCAAGCCATGCAGAGCGCGAGCGCCGCCGCCGCGATCGCCTGCACGCGGCTCGGCGCGCAATCGAGCATTCCGACCAAGACCGAGGTCGACGACTTTCTGCGCGCGCATGCCGCCGCGTCGAACGCGACGGATGATCTGCACGAGCTTGCCGTCTATTGCGCTATCCCACGCTGAGCGTCGGATTAGGATTCTTTTCCGGCGAGTTCGCAGCCGCGCGTCGCCTCAGTCGTGCGGCGCTGCGCGCGCGGCCGCGATCAAGCCGGCCACCTCGCGCATGTCTGCAAGTTGTTTGGCTTCCGCCGATGCACCGTCGATCAGTTTGGCGGCCTCGACCAGGTCCGCGTTGCGCTGCGTACGACCGTCGGCATCCGCGGGGCGCACGATCGCGCTGACATAAAGCGCATACGCGTACTCGCGACGAAACGTGGTGCCGTGCGCACCCGCTTGTTGCTCTTCTTTGTAGTAATCGAGTGCAGGTTGCAGGGTCTTCCGCGCGTCATCGGTGCGGCCCTGCATCGCGATCGCGTGGGTGAGAACCGCACTGGCGCGAGACGCCCGGTTCTTTGGATCAGCCTCCGATTGCGGATCTGCAGGGACAGCCAGCCAGCGGCGGGCCAGGGCTTCAGCTTGCGCATAGCGACCGAGCCGAATCGCCGCTTGCGCCGCGACGCCAAGATTGGTAGCCAAGATTCTGTTCTTCATCGTTGTGGAACCCAGGTCGCCTGCCGGCACCTGGATCGATCCGATGCGATCGACCATCGCAATGGTATTGGTCAACGCGGCCTGCGACGCGCCTTCGATCAGTTGCACGCCGGCACCGATTGCGAGCTCCGGTGTAGCCAACAGCTGACGCTTTGGATCATCGGGCGGAAGTTGTGCAACGACCTCGCCGGTGTCGCGCGCGAAAGCCTTCAACGCTTGCGCAGCCGCGGCCGAATCGCCGACCAGCGCTTGCAGGTATGCGAGCTGGATCCATTGATACCACGCCCGCGGACCGAGGCTGGAAGGAAGCCGCTTGTCCTGCTCCAGGGCCACCAGCGACCGCATCGTCGCGATCGCGTGCGCCACCTCGCCGCGCTCGAACTCAAGATCGGCGACCTGTCTCAAACCCAGCGTCCACTGCCACCAAGAGGTCAGGTCGGAGGGATTGAAGCGCACTTCGTCTTCTCCCGCCTGTGCCGCCCGGTTGGCGTAGTCGGCGGCGGCAGCGTCATCGTGCTGGCGGTTGGCGAGCGATCCGAGCAACTGCGCCGCAAAGGCGCGGACAGAGAGCGAGTGCTGGTCGCCGGGACGTTGCGCCAGCACCTTCTCGGCCAGCTCGTAAACTTCCTGCTCGAGCTTCTTGGCCTCATCGACGCGGCCGAGCGCCAGCAGCGCGCGCGCCTCGGTGTCGGCCGTGTCGGCATACGAGGAAGCGGCCTCGAGGTTCGACAAATCCAGCGCGCCCAAACCCACCAGGACCTTGCGTCCTTCATTGCAGGTCGTGACGGCCGTTGCCTTTTCCTGGGTCAGGCAAAGATAATTCAAGGTGTCCGCATACAGTTGCCTGACGCGGCGTGAACCGTCCGGCGCGTATGCCAGCGGTCGCAACAGATCGGCGGCCTGTATCAACTGCTCGGCATTGCCGTGCCCACCGCCACCGCCGGCTACGCTGCTGCCTTGGCTTTCCAAGGTCAGGCCCAGACCATAGATGACGGCCTCGCTGTCGTCGCCCGCAGCGCGCCGTTTTTCGAACACGGCCTGAGCCTCACCAAAACTCTTGTGGGCCGCTTCCACATTGCCGCTTGCCAGCTGGGCGGCGCCTTCGCGCGCCAAGGCCATGGCGCGGTTGATCTTCGTTTGCGGTGTGACCAACTCCTTGGGCAATCCGTCGTAGTAACCCACCGTCATGTGCGCGAGTTTGCCCAAGGTGTCGAGCCGGCCGGTCGGTTGGAGTTCGGAGTAGAAATCCTCGATCAAGAAGCTGACGAGCTTCTCGGCATTGCTGCGTGAAGTCTGCGCTTCGGCCTCCGCCACGCGCGCGCGGCGCAGGTTGACCCAGCCGAACACCGCGCTGGCGACCGCGACGATCATCAGCACCGCACAGATACCCGCGATCATGCGCGCGCGCAGCAGAGCGCGATGCGTGGCCGCTTCGCGTTCCTGCTGCGCGGCGAGCTGACGCTGCGCCTCGTCGCGCGCTTCGCGCTCGTGGCGCAGGTTGCGGCTGGACAGCACGACGCTGCACAACACGTCGTGGGTCAGTTCCACGCGGCGCATGTCGAGGCGCTCCTCGATGCGCAGCAATCGCCGGTCGACCAGGGTCGCCAGCGCGTCCGGCGCCGCTCCCGCCGCGGCCAGGTCCTTGCTCACGCGTTCCTCGGCCAGACTCTCGCGGTAACCCGACTCGGTCAGCAATTCGTTTTCGATCACGCGGCGCACGCCGGCCGGCTGGTCGGCAAGCGTGCGTTCGTAGAATTCGCTCAGGATCGTGTCGCGCGAGCCGGCGAGCAGATCGGCGGAAATCTCGCTGCGTCCGCGCGCGAGACGCACGCTGTTTAGCTCGCGGCAGACCAGGCTGAGCAGCGAAGGCTCGATCTCCGCGTTGACCAGTTCCGAGCCGCCGGCGACGAAGCGCACGATCGACTCGGCCACTTCCTGCGATACCAGGCGGCCGCCAGGCTCAAGCACGGCGCTTAGCGCCTGCTTGCCGTTCATGCGCGCCAACCGCATGCGGTTCTGCGTGATCGACGGCATGTTGCCCTTCACGCTCTCCAGATGCGCAAGATAGTCCTCGCGCAGCGAGATCAGCACGCGGTAATCGGCGCGCGCGAAATCGAAAATCTCGGCGGTGGCCTCGTCCTGATCGAGTCGCGTCTCCAGCGCCGTTGGCGGCCGGTTCTCGACCAGATCGGCGAGATCTTCGAGAAACTCCTTGGCGCGCCGGCGGCCGATGTCGTCGGCCTGCGCGAGCGTGAAAATCTCTTCGAACTGGTCGAAGATCAGCAACGGCAGCAGGGTGCGTCCGTCGGCATCGCGCAACAGGTCGCCGCGATGGTGCAGGAACTCCCACAGCGATTCGCCTTCGACCGCCGTACCGGCCTGCGTCCAGTAACCCGCGCCGGACGTGGCCCTGAAGATCGCCTGCTTGATCTGCTCGGACGGCGGCGGCGATTCGGGCGCATAGTCCAGGCGCACGTAAACCGGGCAAAACCCTTCGGCACGCAGACGCGGCACGATGCCGGCGCGCAACAGCGAGGTCTTGCCGAGCCCGGACTGGCCGAACAGCACGGTCAGGGGTTTGCGCTGCACGCGGCGCGCGAGTTCGGCCGTCTCCTCGTCGCGGCCGTGGAAATAGGCACGCGTTTCCTCGGAATACGAAAACAGCCCCAGCCACGGATTTTCCGGGTCGATCGTCACCGCGTCGCGGCTGCCGCCTGCTGCCACGCTCATGCGTGCCTCGCGCTGAACAGGTCGGCGAGCCGGCGCAGAAACTCCGGCGGCGGTTCGCCGCCCGGCATGCGCAGGATATGCAAAGCCTTGAAACTCTCCGGCACCACCGCTTCGGATTCCGGCGTACCGTCGATGCATACCGGCAGGACGAACACTGCGCCGTCGGCGATGTTGCGACTGCGATCGACTGCGTAGCTCCACTCGCGACGGAAGTACGCCTCGTGGCGGCGCTGGGTGGTCGCCGAAATGACCGGCACGAAGAAACTGCAGCGCGCGATGTTGTTGTGGATCTTGCGGTCGTAATCGTCGCCGCCTTCGAGCCGGTCCAGATCGAACCAGGTGGTGAACCCGGCGGCATCGAGCGCAGCCTTGAGCTGCTGCACGGCGGGCAGGTCCTCGCGCGCGTAGCTGATGAAGATCGCGTTCTCCGGCATCTCGCGCGACGGAGGCAGGAAGCGCTGCGGTGAACTTCCGCTCGATGCCGCCGGCGGACGCTGACGCCGGGTCCAGCGCGCATGCAGTTCGGCGACGAATGCCTCGGCGCCGCCGTAGACCCGCGTACGCACGCTCACCTGCTGCAGGAACGCCACGAGCCGCCCGTCCTGCAGGGTGTGGTCGTCGGCGAAAACTTCGCTGACATCGCGCGGATCCGACAAGCGCTTGCGTTTGGCCATGCGCAGAAACAACCGCGCGAGCCAGTTGGAAAAATCGCTGCCGATCAGCAGCAGGTGATTGTGTTCGAGTTCGTGAAAAAGCTTTTCCGGCGTCAGATGCTCGGACTGCAACGCGCAGATGAACTCCAGCATGTCCTCATCGGAGACCACGTAGGTCGGCGAAGCGGAGAGCCGGCCCAACAGGTGATAAATCACCGTCCGCTGCAACTGGCTGCGCTCGACCGGCAGGTCGGCAACCCGATTGGGCGAGTAGCTGATGACATCGGCCGCCGATTGGCCGCCATGGCGTTCGAGATTGACCGCCTGCTCGAGCAGCGGATCGAACGTCGTCGTCACGAACAGATCGAAGTCGGTGATCTGCGCCAATTGGCGCAGCGCGAGCGGTGGCTCGAAGGTCACCTCGCGCATGATCGAGCGCAGGCGCGTATACGCTTCCTCGCGGCGTCCATGCTGGCCGAGAAAACAGCACATGACGTCGTTGAGCGTGAGCGGCTGCGGCAGCCCGACCGTGTCCACCGACAAGCGTGCGGCCAGTTTCTCGGCCAGCCATTCGTACAGCGGACGCAGGCCGCGATCGGTCTGCACGCGCAGCAGATCGGGCCCGATGATCGGGATGACCCGGCGTTCCTCGATGTAGTTGAGCAGATCGTCCCAGGCGTCCTCGTCGAAGGACTGGATCGAACCCACGGTCGCCGGCAGCGTCGTCATATTCTCCGTTGCTCAAAAAAAATTTTGGAGCACGAGCACCGGGTAAGTCTGCTGGCGGGTCGGACGCGATTCATGCAACTGAAGCCTCTGCTGGCTTGCGCGGCAATCGAGACATGCGGCCTGCCTAGTGTAGCAATTCCGTGAACGAAATCCGGTGGCAGGCGCCTTGGTCCACGCCGATGCAGGGTTCAGGCGCGATGCGGATAGACTGGGCACAGACGGACAGCCTAAACTTTTCGCCAATGAGCACGCCTTCTCCTCGCTTGCAACCCGATATCGGCAACGCCTTGAATGTTGCTTCATACCCAATGAATGCGCATCTATTGTGCGTCGCGCCGATGATGGACTGGACCGACCGGCACTGCCGGTTTTTCCATCGTCTGTTGAGTCCGCATGCGCGTTTGTATACCGAGATGGTGACCACGGGTGCGTTGTTGCACGGCGATCGCGTGCGGCATCTGGATTTCGATGCGAGCGAACATCCGCTCGGGTTGCAGCTCGGCGGGCACGAGCCGGCGGAGCTTGCGACGGCGGCACGCATCGGCGTGGACTGGGGTTACGACGAAATCAATCTCAATGTCGGCTGCCCGTCGGATCGCGTGCAGTCCGGGCGCTTTGGCGCCTGCCTGATGCGCGAGCCGGCGTTGGTAGCCGATTGCGTCGCGGCGATGCGCGCGGCGGTGTGCGTACCGGTGACGGTGAAGTGCCGCATCGGCGTGGACGACCAGGACGACTACGCGGATCTGCACCGCTTCGTCGAGACCCTGGTCGGCGCCGGCCTGCGGACCCTGATCGTGCACGCGCGCAAGGCCTGGCTGCACGGCCTGTCGCCGAAGGAGAATCGCGAGATTCCGCCGCTCAATTACGAGCGCGTGTTCCGCCTCAAACAGGAATTTCCACAGCTCACGATCGTGATCAACGGCGGCATCACCACGCCTGACGCGGCACAGTCTCTTTGTGGAAAAGTGGACGGCGTGATGCTCGGCCGCGCGGCCTATCACGATCCGTATGTGCTCGCGCAGTCCGAACACGTGCTGTTCGGCACGCCGCTGCCAGAGCGCGACGAGATCCTGGCGCGCATGCAACCGTACATCGAGGCGCAACTCGCACGCGGCGAAGCCCTGCAGCATGTCGGCCGCCATGTGCTCGGCCTGTATCTTGGCCTGCCGGGTGCACGCGCATTCCGCCGTTACCTGAGCGAAAACATGCACCGGCCAGACGCGGACTTCCGTGTGATAGAACAAGCCATGACTCGCGTACGCGAACTTGCACAGGCCGCCTGAATGATCGTCACCACGCCTGCCGAATTTCTCGCCGCGTATTCGCCCGAGCGCTACCCGCCGACCGCGCTGGCGACGGCGCGCGCGGCATTTCTCGTTTCGCCGACCGGCTTTTCGCTCGCCGCGGAATCGGCCACCGACAATCGCTACATGGCGATGTCGAGCACGACCGACGCGGCGCGTGCGCTGGGCGAGCACGCCGCTCTCGCCAATGCCTTGCGCGAAAGCGTGCCGACGATCGTGTTCCCGGGCGATCCGGCGACACCCGACGCGGTGTTTCCGAACAATGTGTTTGCGACCGCACCGGGCAAGCTGATCGTCGGCGCGATGCGTCACGCCGTGCGCCGGCGCGAGGCCGAGCGCGCGGACATCCCACGCTTCTTTCGCGACCTTCTGAACTACGCGTTGGTGGATCTGTCGGCGCAGCCGCTGGTCGCCGAATTGACCGGCGCGCTCGTCATCGATCGTGCGCGAGGTATCGGTTTCTGCGGACTGTCCGAGCGCTGCGATCTGGCCGGCGCGCGCGCGATGCACGCCGCGTTCGGTCTCAAGCTCACGTTCTGCTTCGCGCTCGCGACGGGCGAATACCACACCAATGTCGTGCTTGCCCAACTCGCCTCGCGCGCCGTGATCCTCGCGCCCGACGGCTTCGCCGATCTGGCCGCGGCGGACGCGATCGCGCAGGTCTACGCGCCGCGCGCGTTGCGCCTGACGCGCGCGCAGAAGGCCGCATTCGCCGGCAATGCGATCGCGCTCGATGCGGACAAGGTCTGGATGAGCGCGCGTGCCGCCGCCGCGCTCGATGCGGAGCAGCGCGCGCAACTGGCCGACTGGGGCTTCGAGCTGCGCAGCGTCGCGCTCGACGAAATCGAGAAAGCCGGCGGCAGCCTGCGCTGCTGTGTCGGCGAGATTTTTTGAGGGGAATTCAGCCCCAATTCAATCGCCGCCCTCATAGTGGACAGCTCTAGCGGCCGCCTCGGCCGCGCCGGATTCGTTAAACTCGACACCATGACCCACCGCCTTGCCATACTCTGCCTTGCGTTCGCCTGTGCGCTGACGCCGTATCATGCGTTTGCCGTGCCGTTGACCAAGGAGGAAGCGATCGCCCGGGTCCAGCACGAGACCGGCGGCAAGGTGCTGACCGCGGAGACCAAGCAGGTGGGCAAGAGAACCATTTACCGGATCAAGGTGCTCACCCACGACGGCCAGGTCAGGATCGTCGAGGTGTCGGCGGGCGAATGACCCGGTGTTGACAAAAAGCGAGAACGCAACTTTTCCACTTTTTTAAATTGCAGCATTCAGGAGGCACAATGCGCGTATTGCTGGTTGAAGACGAAGCTCCCCTGCGCGAAACCCTAGCCGCACGCCTGAAACGCGACGGCTTCGCGGTGGATTGCGCGTCCGATGGCGATGAAGGCCTGTTCCTCGGCCGTGAAGTGCCGTTCGACGTCGCCATCATCGACCTGGGCCTGCCGAAAAAGTCCGGCATGGATCTGGTCAAGGACCTGCGCGACGCGGGCCAGAAATATCCGATCCTGATCCTCACCGCGCGCACCAGCTGGCAGGACAAGGTGCAGGGTCTGAAGCAGGGCGCCGACGATTATCTGGTGAAGCCCTTCCACGTCGAGGAACTGCTCGCGCGTCTCAACGCGCTGGTGCGTCGTGCCAGCGGCTGGACGAAGCCGATGCTCGAATGCGGCCCGATCGTGCTCGACACCACCGCGCAGACCGTGCACGTCGCCGGCCAGCCGGCCGACTTGACCAGCTACGAATACAAGGTGCTCGAATACCTGATGCTGCACGCGGGCGAGCTCGTCTCCAAGGCCGACCTGACCGAGCACATCTACCAGCAGGATTTCGACCGCGACTCCAACGTGCTCGAGGTGTTCATCGGCCGCCTGCGGCGCAAGCTCGATCCGGACAATACCTTGAAGCCGATCGAAACCGTGCGCGGCCGCGGTTACCGCTTTGCGATTCCGCGCAGCGATACGCATGGCGAGCCTGCCACCGCCGGGGCCGCCAGCGAGGCGCCCGCGAAGTAAACAAGTACACAAAGCCGCATGGCGCGCCGTCCGCTATCCCTGCAAGCGCGCTCCCTGCTGGCGGCCGGCATCGTGCTGGCCGCGTTTCTGGGCCTGACCGGATTCGCGCTCGACCAGGCAATCTACCAGACCCTGCTAAGCACGCTGCACGATCGCCTGCAGGGCTACGCCTACGGTTTTCTCGCCACCTCGGACGTGTCGCGCTCGCGACGCTGGATCCCGCCGGAAGTCGAACCCGAGCCGCGCTTGGAAAGTCCCGGCAGCGGCCTGTATGCCGGCGTGGTCGGTCCGGTCGAAGTCGACGGCGCGCGCTTCGACAGCTGGCGCTCGCCCTCGGCGCTGGTCGTGAATCTGCCGTTCGACGAGAAGCTGAAGCCGGGCGTCAGCGAATTCGACGGGCCGCTCGACGGCGCTGGCGGCAAAATATACAAATACAGTATTGGTGTGACCGTCTGGGATGCCGCCAATCGCGGCTCGGTCGATCTGACCCTGCATGTGGCGGAGACCGCGGCCAACCTGCAGGCGCAACGCGACGTGTTCCGGCGCAGCCTGCTGATCTATTTCGGCGGCCTCGGCATCGCCCTGCTCCTGCTCCTGCTCGGCCTGCTGCGCTGGAGTCTGCAACCGCTGCGCCGCATCGTGACCGAACTCGGCCGCGTCGAGCGCGGCGAGCAGGAACAGTTGTCGGCCGATTACCCGCTCGAACTCAAGCGTTTCGCCGGCAGCATCAACGATTTCATCGGCAGCGAGCGCGACAGCCTCAAGCGCTACCGCAACACCCTGTCCGATCTCGCGCACAGCCTGAAGACGCCGCTCGCCGTGGTGCGCAGCCAGCTCGAATCGGGCGCCGACGGCAAGGATTTCCGCTGGACCGTGCTCGAACAGATCGGACGCATGGACCAGATCGTCGCCTACCAGCTGTCGCGTGCGGCGACCAGTGGTCATACGACGTTCGCCGCGCCGATTCGCGTCGAGCCGTATGCGGAGGAAGTCGTCGCCAGCCTGGAAAAAGTATATTCCAGTAAAAATATACTCTGCGAATTCGAGATCGATGCGGACGCACAATTCTACGGCGATCAGGGCGATCTGCTCGAACTGCTCGGCAACCTGCTGGAAAACGCGTTCAAATGGGCCGTGCACCACGTCGAGCTCAGCGCGCGCGTGCTCCCCGGTGCCGGCACGCGGCGCAACGGACTGGAGCTCGTGGTCGAGGACGACGGCCCCGGTATTCCCGAGGACCGCATCGCGCACCTGCTGCAACGCGGCGTGCGCGGCGACGAGCGCGTGCAGGGCCACGGCATCGGCCTGGCCATCGTGCAGGACCTGCTCAAGGCCTATCGCGGCGACTTGAGCGTGACGCGCTCGGAAAACCTTGGCGGCGCGGCGTTCACCGTGCGCTTCGCGGCCGGCTAAGCCGATCAAAATTCAGCTGCTGGACGATGATCGCTGCCAAAGGCGAATGCTGAAGCGCCTTCCAGCCGGCTGTTTTGCAACTGTCTGAATCGAAATCTCGCGGGTGCTGGCATTCCACAGAAATGGCCGCCCATCGGCGGGATGCGTCGCCCATTGCGGATGTTGTCGCAGAAATTCGGGAATTGTGGAGGCGTCGATCTGTTGCCGTCGAATTTCGTAACCCAGTTTTGCCAGCCGCTGCAGTGCAGCGCCATCGTAGGCACGCAGCGAATAAGCATCGAAGCCGACAGCGACCGAGTTGGCGGCCAGCACCTTGCCAACAGGGTTGTATGTCAGCGGCACGGACAATAGGTTGTGCCCCATCCAGCGTCTGAAGACGTCGCGCGCCACGTCGACGTAAACCGCAGGGTCGTAATTCGTTCCGACGGTGAATCGGTTCAGATTGTCTCGGAGCCAGGCTTCATAGATTTCGCGTGCTGCATGGAATTGTGACGGGTCGGCTTGGGCGACGGCGATCAAACGGTCCATCTGCTGCGCAACGAGATTCTGCGTCGCATTGAACTTGAAGTAGTGGCTCTCAAGCGCGTGGCCGAGACGCCGCCACCAAGGTTGCGTCGACTCCCATTCCCCTGAGTACATGAGTCCGGTCCGAATCCAGTCTGATGAAATTGCGCGCGATTGCGCGGCGAACGCGTTGCCGATTCTCCAATCGTCCCATTCAAAAAATGGAACCATGTCGTGCGCATCCTGCCAGGCAACGGCAAACTCGGCGTCTGGATCGGCAATCATGTCGGCCAGAACGAGGTAGTCGGCCTGCAACGAGGCGACTGCAACCATCTTGGACTCAAACCGACCCTCACCTGACAGCACCCGTTTCCAGAGTTGCACATCGCTCTGAAGATCCGCGAGTGCATCATGGCGCTGACCGGCGTTGCCCATCTGCAACCGCAATGCAAGATCAGCCAGAAAAAGGGAGCGCAGCGCGCCCGGCACAAATTGAAGCGGTGCGTTGTAGCTCGGACGCGCGGTTTCGAAGTATCCCTGCAGCCGATGCAACCCCAAGTAGCGCTGATAGAGTTCACGGTTGTCGACAAGTAGCGTTTCGAGCTGCGTTTTTTGACTTTGGATATTGTCCCAGCAAGTCGATACCAAGGGGCGGCAGAAATCGATTTGGCCCTTGAATTCGAGGCGTTGCGGATCGCCTTTCGCAGGGTCCGCAGGCGCCGCCGGTGGGCTCCTGAGCATCGCATCGAATTGTTGGTCGTAAAGAGCAACCGTGGCCTGTCCGGCAGCAAGAACCGACTGGTCAGGGGGCGCATCAAAGCCCTGCAATGCCAGATAGATGTTCTGGTCTGGCCTATACGGATTCGAAGGAGTGGCTAGAAGTGCCAGAGTCTCCGAAGTAGGCCTCTCGTCAAGGGAGTTGATGAGAAAACCGACAGCAAAAAGCAGGAGTATCAGGCCGAGAAAAACTGCCGGTGCGTATACGGCAAGCCGCCGGATCACTCGTGAATCTCTCTTCATGTGGCGACCGCCTGGGCCGCGCAGACCTATCGATGGGCGGCCAGGCAATATAGTACAAAGCAGCCGCCACTGAAGTCGCGCGCTACTGTCCGATGAGTTCAATGGCGATCGGCTTCCACCAAGGCGACAAATAGAGATAGGTCGCCAATAGCTGCAGGCCGAGCGCCCAGCTTGCTCCGATTGCATAGGCCGGATGCAGGCGATGTCGTGTGATCAGGTCATACCCGCCGAGCCCGGCAATCAGGATCGCGCCGCCCAGATAGTCGAAGCCCCATTCTCCGAAGAAACCTTTGCCGAAATAGTCCAGGACACTGTCTCCGCACCAGCGGCTGAAGCCCGGGTCGGTGATACAAATCGTCGCCAAGAGCATCAATCGTTTGTGGGCAGCCGGGGTCTTGCGCAGAAGCAGGCCAGCGCCCGCGAGCCATGCAAAGTTGATTACGTCGGCGAGCGCGAAACTGAACTCTGCCGGGTTGCCGTGCGGGGTGCCTATGTCGCGGCGTTGGACGGCAACCGAGACCAGAAGACCGAATATCACCACGGCGAGCGCATGAAACGCGCCCCAGATGCCAAGCTTGCGATGAAGCCGAATGTTGCGCCCGCGAATTAGCGCAACCTGAGTGGTCAGCAGCAGCAACCAGCCGACGAACACTGCCGCGTGCAGGTGGGTCAGCAGTGGATAATGCAATTCGTTTTTTTGCGCCTTCCCAATGATCTCCGGGACAAAACCCATCAGGATGACGCCCCAGATTAGCGCCACCAACAAAGGAAAGGCGTAGCGATCCAGCGCATGATGAGGCAAAAAAAGCGCCTTCTTTGTTGCTTCCATGGTGGGTTCCCCAAGGCCCTGCGGACATGGCCACAGAAACCAATGCTATGCGAGTCGAGAGCGGCTACCCGACTGGCCGTTCGGTATGTCAGGCTACAAAATCCATGGTCCGTTCGTCTCGCAGCATACACGCCAAGATAAAACGAACGATGCGCCGCGGGTTCCTATGCGCCTCTCGCAACACCATCATCAGGATAATTGTTAGTTGTTGAAAGTCGGTTCATGGCCGATCCGAGACGTTCGGAGAACGGCAAGTCTCGACCCGCAGCGGACATCACCCCCGAAGCTGCTAACCTCTCCATCAAGACTTCGTAACGCCGCCGCTGCCACCATGCAGGATTTCGAACTTTCTCCCATCGTCGCCGGCCTGTGGCGTATCGCGGACTGGAATCTCGGCGTACAGGAGCGTGTACGCTGGATCGAGCAGGCGCTTGAGCTTGGTATCACATCGTTCGATCACGCGGACATCTATGGCGACTACCACGCGGAGGCCTTGTTCGGCGAGGCACTGAAAGCCGAGCCGACGCTGCGCGAACGCATGCAACTGGTGACCAAGTGCGGCGTCCGCCTGCGTTCTGCGCAACGCCAATATCGCGTCAACTACTACGACACCTCGGCCGCTTATGTACGCACACAGGTGGAGCAATCGTTGCGCAACCTGCACGCCGAACATCTGGATCTGGTCTTGATCCATCGGCCGGATTACCTGATGGATGCTGCGGCCCTGGCCGACACCTTCGCCACGCTCACGCTGGAAGGCAAGGTTAGCCACTGGGGCGTATCCAACCACAGCGCCAGCCAGTTCGCGCTGTTGCATGGGCACTATCGGTTGCTCACCAATCAAGTCGAGCTATCCGCGTTGCAAATGAACGCGCTGGACGATGGCACGCTCGATCAGGCCCAGCAGCTTGGGTTGCGCCCAATGATCTGGTCGCCACTCGGCGGTGGCCAGCTGTTCACTGGCAAAACCGAGCAGGCCGTCCGCGTGCGTAGCGCAATGACCGCGATTGCCGCGCGCTACGACATAAGCATCGCCGTGCTCGCCATCGCCTGGGTGTTGCGCCATCCCTCACGACCCCACCCGATCACCGGCACCGGTCGCGTCGAAGGCCTGCGCGATGCGGTCGCCGCGCTGGATGTGCGGCTCGATGCGCAAGACTGGTATGCGATCTGGACCGCGAGCAAAGGGCACCCAGTGCCTTAGTGACCCTGTGCAAACGGCGAGAGAAGTAGGATACGGGACAACGCGCGTTACTTTGTGTTTCCAGCACTCGCCGCAGGTGCTGACGTGCGATTGTTCGCCGCCGCGTGGATTGCGGCGCGGATGCGCGGATAGGTGCCGCAGCGGCAGATGTTGCCGCTCATCGCCGCATCGATATCGGCGTCGCTCGGCTGCGGCGTGGTTTTCAGCAAGGCGCTGGCCGACATGAGCTGGCCGCTCTGGCAGTAGCCACATTGCACGACATCCACTTCGGTCCATGCCTGGCGCAACGCGTCGATTTCGGCTCCCTGCACGCCTTCGATTGTGACGACTTCGCGCTCGCCGACCGCGGCCAGGGGCGTGATGCACGAGCGCACGGCGACACCGTCGAGATGCACGGTGCAGGCGCCGCATAGCGCCTTGCCGCAGCCGAACTTGGTGCCGACCTGATGCAGCTCGCCGCGCAACACCCACAGCAGCGGCGTATCGGGCTCGGCGTTCACACTGATGGTCTTGCCATTGATCTTGAGCGTGGTCATGGCGGTTCCTTCTCGATCAGGCAAGCTTGAGCGGCAGGCTGCGCAGACGCTGGCCGGTCAGCGCAAACACCGCGTTGGCGACTGCCGGCGCAATCGGCGGTACGCCCGGTTCGCCGACGCCACCGGGCGCATCGGTGCTGGGAATAATATCCACCTCAATCACAGGACACTCACTCATGCGCAGCGCTGCGTAGTCGTGAAAGTTGCTCTGCTGCACCTGACCCTTGTCGATCGTGATCTCGCCGTGCAGCGCGGCCGACAGACCGAACACGATCGCGCTTTCCATCTGCTGGCGGATCAGATTCGGATTGACCGCGATGCCGCAATCGATCACGCAGGTTACGCGATGCACGCGAATCTGCTTGTCGGCAGTCACCGAAACTTCGGCGACGTGGGCGACGATGCTGCCGAACGAGCGATGGATCGCGATACCGCGCGCGCATTTCGCACCGTCTGCCATGGGATCGAGCGGCTGCCCCCACTTCGAGAGTTGCGCCACGCGATGCAGCACGCGTAGATGGTGTTCGTCGTTGCGCAGCAAGTCGGCACGGAACGCCAGCGGATCCTGCCCCGTCGCCGTCGCGCATTCGTCGACGAAGCTCTCGGTGAAGAAGCCATTTTGCGAATGGTTGACCGAGCGCCAGATGCCGGTGGGCACGGCCGATTCGACGGTCTGATGCGCGACGCGCACATTGGCGAACGCATACGCGGTATCCGATGCGCCTTCGGTCGCCGCGTCGGCAAACCCTGGCGCGCCCATGCTCGATCCGGCTGAAGTCGCCTGCAGCGCGACGACCTTGCCTTGCGCATCGAAGCCGGCTTGCCAGCGCGAGACGAACGCGGGGCGGTAGAAGTCGTGTGCCATATCCTGTTCGCGCGACCAGATCAGTTGCACCGGCGCGCCATTGGTTTCACGCGCGAGCAGGGCTGCCTGCACGACATTGTCGGTGAATGTGCGCCGGCCGAAGCCCCCGCCGAGATAGGTGAGCTTGACCTCGACCTTGTCGCTGCCGATGCCAAGCGCCTTCGCCACCGCACTGCGCACGAAGCCCGGCCCCTGCGTGCCGACCCATACCGTCGCCGCGCCGTCCTTGAATTGCACCGCGCAGTTCATCGGCTCCATCGTCGCGTGCGCGAGAAACGGCACGCGATATTCCGCGCTGATGGTCTTGGCCGCCGACTTCATTGCTGCGGGCGCGTCGCCATGCGCGAAGTGCGCCTTGCCCTCATTGTGATCGAGCGCATCGGTCAGCGCGGCGAAAATCGTCTGGCTCGACAACGTCGCGGCCATGCCGTGATCCCACTCGATCATGACCTTGTCCAGCGCGCGCATCGCGTGGTACGGCGTATCGGCGATCGCCGCAACGCCACCGCAGGTGGTGCCGAAGCTGGCGAGGCCGCCTGCAACCGGATCGAGCGCGATGACCTTGCGCACGCCGGGCAGGCTTTGCGCGGCGGTCGCATCGAAATGCGCGACCTTGCCGCCGAGCGTCGGACACATCGCGATGCTTGCGTAGAGCAGGCCCTCGGGCAACACGTCGATGCCGAACGTTGCCGTGCCGTTGAGCTTGGCCGCGTTGTCGATGCGCCGGACCGGCTTGCCGATCAGCTTGAATTGCGCCGGATCCTTCAGCGTCACGTTTTCCGGCAAGGGCAGTTGCGCCGCCGTCGCAGCAAGTTCGCCATAACCTGTACTCTTGCCGGACGCATGCAGCACGCGGCTCGCCTCGGTGCGGCATTCGCCTGCCGGCACTTTCCACATCTGTGCCGCCGCCGCGATCAGCAGAGCGCGCGCCGATGCGCCGGCCTGACGCAACGGCAACCATTGATCGCGAATGCTCGACGAACCGCCGGTGCCCCAGAATCCGGGAATCTCGCGCAGTATTCTGCCCATCACGTGCTGGGTCGAGCGCTTGGCGATGCCGTTGTCCTCTTCCGTGAACATCGGCAGGTTGTCGAGAATCATCGCCTGGTTGTTGTAGATGCCGTCATCGCCGGCCTGTTCGAGCTTCATCTGCGCCCAGTCGGCATCCATCTCGTCGGCGAGCAGCGCGGCGAGGCCGGTATGCGCGCCCTGCCCCATCTCCGCCGCGGCGATCATGATCGTGATGCTGTTGTCCGCAGAAACCTTGACCCAGCCGTTGAGTGCAACCTGACCTTGTTGCACCGGCAAGGGCTTGCCCGTGGTCAGACGCTGCCGTGCCGGCAACGCGACCCAGCCGATCGCGAGCGCACCGACCGCGCCGATGCCGCCGAGGATGAAGTGACGCCGTTTGAAATTGGGCATGATCGACTCCTGGGGGCTCGGCGCGCGTTTGCGCTACGGCGCGTAGCCCAGATAATCCAGACTCGCCTGCAGCATCGCCGTGGTGCCGATCGCGAGCGCGCCTTCGTCGAGGAAGAATTTCGGCGAGTGGTTGGTCGGTGCGTTCGCGGCGTCTTGTCCGGCCGGCGTCGCGCCGACGAAAAAGTATACGCTGGGCGCCTGCGCGCCGATGCCGAAGTAGGGGAAATCCTCCGACGCGGTCCAGCGCTCGGACTCGATCACCTTGTCCTTGCCCAGCGCTTTTTCCAGGCTCGTGCGCACGCGTGTGGTGAGAGCAGGATCGTTATACAAAACGGGGTTGGTGCTGTCGCCGGCTGGAATCTGCGCGTCGACGGTCGCGCCGTTCGCCGCCGCAACATGCTCCGCGATATTGCGCAGGCTGTCGATGATCTGCTTGCGCATGCCTTCGTCGAACGTGCGGATCGTGCCGGACAGTGCGGCCGTATCCGGCACGATATTGAAGCGCTGGCCGCCGTTGAAGGTGCCGAAGGTGAGTACGGCGGGCTGCTTGTTGATATCGAGCTGGCGGCTGACGATGGTCTGCGCATCGATCACGATCTCGGCCGCGGTGACGATCGGGTCGATGCCTTTCCACGGCGTCGCGCCGTGGCTCTGCCGGCCGTGCACGACGATGCGGAACGTATCCGAGCTTGCCATCGCGCCGCCGGGGCGCACGCCGACGATGCCGACATTGAGCGCGCTGACCACATGCATGCCGAACACCGCGTCGGGTTTGAAGTCCTTGAACACGCCGTCTTTGACCATCAGCGAGGCGCCGCCCACTTCGCCCGGGGGCGCACCCTCCTCAGCGGGCTGGAAGATCAGCATGATTGAGCCGGGCAGATTTTTTTTCATTCCGGCGAAAATCTCGGCGAGGCCGAGCAGCATCGCCGTGTGCGCATCGTGACCGCAGGCGTGCATGACGCCGACTTCGCGGCCGAGATATTCGCCCTTCGCCTTTGAGGCGAACGGCAGATCGACCTGCTCGACCACCGGCAGCGCATCCATGTCGGCGCGGATCGCGAGCTTCGGTCCCGGCTTGCCGCCCTTGAGGATGCCGACGACACCGGTGTGCGCGATGCCCGCGTGTACCTCGTAACCGAGTTTCTTCAACTCATCGGCGACGATCTTCGAGGTGCGCACCTCGCGATTGCTCAACTCGGGATGCTGGTGCAGATCGCGCCGCCAGGCGGTGACCTGCGGCAGCACGCTCTGCGCGAGTTGTTGCGTCGTCTCCGCCGCGCTCGCATTTACCGCCGCGACCAACAACCCTGCCAGCATCACTCTGCGCATATCCTGCTCCAAGAAAGGAAAGAAAAGATAGAGACTGAACCACGGAGAACACGGAGTACACGGAGAACACGGAGAACACGGAGAACACGGAGAAAGGCAACGAAAAGGAAAAGCTAAAAAGTATATAAGTGCTTTTCCCTCCGTGTTCTCCGTGTTCTCCGTGGTTCAATTTTGGCTTTTGTACTTCATTACACGCCCAACACCAAGTCTTCCGCCTCGACGCGATCGAGGCGGATGCGGTTGGCGAACAGCGAAAATGCGAGCGTGCCCGCAAGCCCGTTCGCGCGCTGCACCCACGGCGGAATATACAGCGGCGCGGCGATGTAGCCCGAATCGAAATACGGTTCGAGCGTGAGCACGTCGTGCAGGGTCATCTTGCCGGCGAACAGGCTGCGGCAGAGTTTCAGCTTCTGGTTCTTCAACGCCCAACGGAAAAACGTGTGCACGGACAACAGACCGTGCAGATACACCGCGTCCTTGGTGAACGCCGCACCACCGCTGGTCGGCGCGCCGCGGAACACGCGCATTGCCGAAGTGAAGCTGTCGGCTTCGTTCTGCCCCGCGTCGAGGAAAAACTTGAACACCTCGATGAAGTCCGCGCCGCTCAGCGCCTTGTCGATCGCGAGAATGCGCAAGCTGATGCGCTTCATGCGGCCGATATCGATCGCGCCCGACATCAGTTCGGCAAACGTCGCCAGGCCCTCCTGGGTCGCGGTGATGCGCGGCGAATTCAAGGCCAGCGATTTAAGGTTTGGTTGCTCGCGTCCGTTCAATGCGCTCAGCGAATGCACGAAGGCTTCGTGCTCGAGCAACTGATGGCGGTCGTACTCGGAAAAACTCGTGCCCGCACGCAAGCGGATGCGCGTGGGGCCCGCTGCGGCTTTCGCGATCAGGTTCGGGTCGAGTTCAACCGTCACCTTGTTGTGCATGAAAAACGCGCTGATGCGCTGCTGCAATTCCGTGCACAACTCCTCGGCGGGAATGCGCTGGGCCTCATCGGCAGTGCCGATGTCGCGGCCGAGTTCGTCCGCGAGTTCGATGAAATGGCGTGCCGCGTCGAGATTGCTCACGCTGCCGCCGGGCAGGCGATCGCCGGGCCGGCCGAACAGGCGCACCGAATACTCGGTGATATTCATCGTGCCGGCCGCGTCGAGCATCTCGGTTGCGGTGCGCCACGACTGCGCAGTGCGGCGCAGATAATCGCCGACCGGGTGCTGGGCATCGGCGGCGAGAAAAATGTCTTCCAGTTCCTCGCGCGTGCGCGAAAAATCGGACTTTTCGTAAACCACTTGCGGCAACTGCGGATTGCCGCGCCGCCACGCATCGAGAAACTGCACCTGCATCGACGCCGGCCAGCTCACCGCGGCAAGCCACTTGATGCCCTTGACCGTCGCCACGAGGCGGCGGTCGAGCTCGGTCAAGGTATCCAGTGCAGTCCCCACGTCGCCGCATCTCCTTCCTGCTCAACGCGGACACACTAGCGCATCCGCATCGATTTTCAACGGGCAGAGGATCGACGCGCTCATTGCCCTGGGGTCTATCCCGTGGCCGACGCTCCACCCTTCGCCGCCAACGGCGGCAGGCCGAGCGCGGCGCGCAGCGGATCGAGCAGCGCGCCGTATTTTTCCGCGCGCGCGGTGTCGCTTCGCAGTGGCTCGCGCACCTGCGCGGAACTGAGGTTTTCGACCTTGCGTTGGGTCATGTAGAAGCGCAGACAGGCCGGATCGAAGTCGAGTCCGCAGAATGCGAGCAGATCCCGGGTCTTGCCTTCCTGATCAGCGACAAGGTCCTCATAGACGAGATCGTAGACCTGGCCGGGATGCAGCATTTTCCAAATATTGCAGGCACGGTCGAAATCGCGCCAGTAGGCTGCCAGATCGTGAAAGTCATAACTGTAGTCCTGGGTGTGTTGACTGAAGTGTTGCCGATAGCATGAAAATGCGGTTTCGACCGGATCGCGCCTGCAGACGATCACCTTCGCATCGGGAAGCATGGCCAGCGCCGGGCCGACAAGGCGCCAGTTGGCCAGCGCCTTGTCGGCGAGATACGCACGCCCTTGGCGAGCGCGCGCCGTCATTTCGAGATAGCGCTGCCCCAATCTCTGCCACTCCTGCGGCGTCGTCGCGCATGCCCATTCCGTCATGGGGATACCACGGCGCAGATTTTCCTCCTCGATGACGTTCTTCAGATCGTCGCGCTCGCCACCACCGGCTACCTGCGGATGCGAGGCCAATATTTGCTCGACGAGGGTGGAACCCGAACGCGGCAGGCTGACGATGAAAATAACCTCTCTGCCTTGACGCACGCCGCTACCCCGCGGCGGTGGCGAGAAGGCATCGAGCACCGCATCCAGCCATGCGCTGAACTCGCCCGCGTCCCAATCCAACTGATGATGCATGTATGCATTGGCTTTGCCGAGAGCGGCGAACGCTTCGGCGTAGCGCTCGTTGTCGTCGAGCGCCTTGGCCAGCGCGAACAACAGCACGGTGCGGGCGTCGCCCGCTTCGCGGTGATGCTCCAGAGCGCGCTGGAGGCCCTCGACGTCCGCCTCGCTCATCGGCACGTTCCTGAGATTGGAAAGGCCGAACCACGACCACGGCGAATAAGGCTGCCTGGCCAGCGCTGCCCGGTACTCGGCGCTGGCCTGCTCAACGCGACCCTGTTTGCGCAGCATTTCGCTGCGCACCACGCGCGCCTGTTCGTAGCCGGGCGCGAGAACGATCATGCGATCGATCGCCTTCAACGCAGCGTCGGTCTCGTCCAGCATCGACAGCACGATCGCGTAGTTGTACCAAGCCTGTGGCAGATCCGGCGCCAGCTCGCAGGCGCGCTGAAACGCCGCACGCGCGCCGTCGATATCCCCGAGCGCACGCAGCACCGCACCCATGCTGTTGTGTACCAGGGCATTGCCGGGTTCACGCTCGGCCAGCGCGGACAACAGGTCCCTGGCTTCGGTCTGACGCCCGCAGCCGCGCAGGCCGGCCCCCAAGAGCCGGGTGGCCTCGATGTGTCCGGGCGCGGCGATGAGGATCGCCTGCGCACGGTCGACGGCGCGCTCAAATTCGTTGCGCTTGAGCGCCAGCTCCAGCTCTCGCAAATCCCGGTCGATCGGATTCATGCACGAACGCGCAGCAAACGACAGACGCAAAGATATCGCTGCCCGGTCCGGGGCACCGGCAGCCGTCCGCATAGGCACACACCAGCAACCACTTAGTGCCGTCCGTACTTGTCGATCAGGCGCTTGCCCAGCACCTTGTTGGCAACGCGGGCCTGGGCCTTGCGCTCGAGTTGTGCTTCGAGCGAGTCGCTCGCCGCGGCGAGCTCGCCACGCAATTTGCGGAAACTGTCCCAGCGCGCCGGGTCGAGCGCGCCGGATTCGAGCGCCGCGCGCACTGCGCAGCCCGGCTCGTTGCCATGCGTGCAGTCGCCGAAGCGACATTGCAGCGCCAGCGCTTCGATATCGGCGAAACTCGCCGCGGCGAGATCCTCCTCGCCGGTGAGTTTCAATTCGCGCATGCCCGGCGTATCGATCAGGCAGCCGCCGCTGGGCAGCGCGATCAGCGAGCGATGCGTGGTCGTATGGCGACCGCGGCTGTCGTGTTCTCGCACCGTACTGGTGGCCTGGCGCTCGCGCCCGAGCAGGGTGTTGGTCAGGGTCGATTTGCCCGCACCCGAGGAGCCGACCAGCACCGCGGTATCGCCATGTTTGAGGTAGCGCAGCAGCGGCTCGATGCTGGCCGCGTCCTTGGCATTGACCGCGCGGATATCGATGTCCGCCGGCAACTGCGCATGCAACGCATCGAGTGAAGTATACAATGCTTCTTCTTCCACTTTGTCGGCCTTGGTCAGCACGATCAGCGGCCGCGCACCGCTGCCCTGGATCAATAGCAGATAGCGCTCGATACGGCGCGGATTGAAATCGCCGTCGAGGCCCATCAGCACGAAAACGGTGTCGATATTAGTGGCGATGATCTGGCGCGCATAGCGCTCGCCGGCCGCGGCGCGGCTCAAAGTCGTGCGCCGTGGCAACACGGTGTGGATCACCGCCGGCGTCGCAGCGTCGATCAGCACGAAATCGCCGACTGCCGGGCGCAAGGTCGGATCGGCGCCGCGGCGCAGAAAGCGCGGCGCCGGCTGTGCGCTGAAATCGTCGCGGCCGGCGTGCGCTGCGCCATCGCTCAATACATAGCCGCTGCGATGCTGGGCGACCACGCGCGCGGGACGCCAATCCGCGGGCATGTCGACCGGCAGCGGTGTGTCCGCGCGCCAGCCGATCGCGCCCAGACCTCGCTCCGAATCCGACTCCACTGCCATGCGGGCATTCTACCTGCGGCCCGGGCAAAGTCAGCGAAATGCTTGAATTCGCGCCCTGTTTCGCTAGGATGAAAGGTCACGCTCGACAATCGCGACGACAAACTGCCCGCCCATGCCCACGCACAAGCCGATGAACCCAACGACCGCGCCGCTGCAAACCAGCAGCCGGATCAGCGAAGTCCGCTACGAAATCCGCGGCGAGCTTGCGCAGCGCGCGCTCGAACTCGAAGCCGCAGGACGCGAGATCATCAAGGTCAATATCGGCAATCCGGGCGTGTTCGGATTTACCGTGCCCGAGCACGTGCGCGCGGTGATCCAGGCCAATCTGGCGTCGAGCGAAACCTATTGCCATCAGAAAGGCATCCTGCCCGCGCGCGAGGCCATCGTCGCCCAGCAACGCGAACACGGCGTGCCCGACGCGCATGTCGACCGCGTCTTCATCGGCAACGGCGTCAGCGAACTGATCGACTTGTCGCTGCGCGCCCTGCTCAACGACGGCGACGAAGTGCTGCTGCCGAGTCCGGACTACCCGCTGTGGAGCGCGGCCACCGTGCTCAACGGCGGTCGCTGCGTCTACTACACCTGTCCGGCCGAGAGTGCGCATGTGCCAGACCCGGACGAAATCGAAGCCGCGATCACACCGCGCACTCGCGCGATCGTCGTGGTCAATCCGAACAATCCGACCGGCGCCGTGTATCCGCGTGCCGTGCTCGAAGCGATCGTGAACATCGCCGAGCGCCATCGGCTGATCATCCTGTCCGACGAAATCTACGACGAAATCGTCTACGACCGTGCCGAATTCATCCCGCTCGCACGCCTCGCGCGCGAGGTGCCTTGCCTCACGTTCGACGGGCTTTCCAAAGTGCAGCGTGCCTGCGGCTATCGTGTCGGTTGGCTGTCGCTGACCGGCGCGGCGGCGCCGCTCGGCGAAATGGAACGCGCGCTCGACCTGCTCGCCTCCTTGCGCCTGTGCGCCAACGTGCCCGGCCAGTGGGCAATCGTGCCGTCGCTGACCGGCCCCGACACGATCTCGCCGCTGACCGCGCCGGGCGG
>NZ_DATBQK010000153.1:0-4453 GCF_036560865.1 Rudaea sp. | reverse complement strand
AGGCCTAGCCGAATGCGCCATTCATGCCACAACCAAGCGGATCCTTTGCAGCAAAAATCCGATTCGCTATCGTGTGCCTCATGATCGAGGTGAAAACCTTCACCGGCGCCAATGTTGCGCCGCATCTGGACGCGGTGGCCGCGTTGCGCATCGCCGTGTTTCACGACTGGCCTTACCTCTACGCGGGCGATCGCGACTACGAGAAAAATTATCTGGCGACCTATGCCAAGTCGCCGGAGAGTCTGTTCGTGCTCGCGTTCGATGGTGAACGAGTGATCGGCGCATCGACCGGCATTCCGCTCACGGATGAAACCGATCCGTTCCAGATGCCATTTTCCCAACGCGGAATTGCGCTGACCGATGTGTTCTATCTCGGCGAGTCGGTGTTGCTCAAGGACTATCGCGGGCACGGACTCGGTCATCGTTTCTTCGATGAGCGCGAGGGTTACGCACGCCGACTCGACCGTTTCCGGCTCACCGCATTCTGCGCGGTCGAGCGTGGCGCGAACGATCCGCGCAAGCCGGAAAGCTTTCGTCCGAACGATGTGTTCTGGAACAAGCGCGGCTATCGGCGCCAGGACGACATGTTCTGCGCGATCGACTGGCAGGAAATCGGCGACACCGAGCCGAGCACGCATCGCTTGCGATTCTGGTTGCGCGACCTTATCTAGACACGATGAAACTTCGTCTCGCACTCGCACAATGGACCATCGGCTCGCCGGCGAATTTCGGCGCGTTCGCGGCGCGTATTTCCACAGCGGTCGCCGAGGCGGTGCAGGGCGGAGCGCAGATGGTCGTGTTCCCGGAATATCTTGCGCTGGAGTTGGCGGCGACGCTGGCGCCCGCGGTGCGCGCGGACTTCGTCGCCACGCTCGCCGCCCTGCAATCCGTGCATGAAGACTGGCTGGCGCTGTTCGCGCGTCTTGCGCGCGAGCATCGCGTTCACCTCGCCGCCGGAACGTTTCTGCTCGCGCAGACCAACGGTCGTTATCGCAACCGTGCGTACTTTTTCACGCCGGACGGCAAGCACGTGTTCCAGGACAAGCTGACGCTGACCGGTTTCGAAAAACAGGCCGGCGTCATCGAGCCGGGCGATGCATTGAAGGTATTCGACACGCCTTACGGGCGCATCGCGATCAATATCTGCTATGACGCGGAGTTTCCGCTGTATGCGCGCGCGCAGCAGCAGGCTGGCGCGCGCCTGCTGCTGGTGCCGAGTTGCACCGACACCGACGCGGGTGCGACGCGCGTGCGCGTCGGCTGCATGGCGCGCGGGCTGGAGAACCGTTTCTACGTCGCGCAGTCGGTCACCGCGGGCGAAGCGCCGGACAATCCCGCGCTGGATACCAACACCGGCAGCGCCACGCTGTATGCGCCGAGCGATCGTGGTTTGCCGGCGAACGGGATCGTCGCGGTCGCCGAATCCGGCGCGACCTGGCTGATTGCCGATGTGGATTTTGCCGCATTGGATACAACGCTGCAAAGTGCGCAAGTCGCAGTGCCGGTCGATTGGGACGCGCAGTCGCGGCCCGACGTCGTCCGCGCGCGGGTTGAAAAACTGGGATAAACCGGAACGCATGGATTCGTCATACCGGCTTTCGCCGGTATGACGAACTAAAAGCCAGGACACTGGACTACACGCGGCTCCTGCCACGTGGGTCGCAAGGGGGGGGGTGCAGGGGTCGCATTGACGCTGCCTGAAATCGGCGCAATAGTCGTGCATCGAGGCGGTGCAAACCGCCGGGGGGAATGCAATGCAGGGCGAACCGAGTTACGTCAGCGGCGTTTCCGCAGTGCCCCTGATCGGCGACACGATTGGCGTGCATTTCGACAAGGTCGCTCGCGCGCACGCGGATCGCGATGCGCTGATCGTGTGCCATCAGAACATTCGCTGGACTTATCGCGACCTGCGCGAGCGCGTGGACAATCTCGCCGTGTCGCTGCGCCGTCTGGGCCTGGCTCCGGGCGAGCGCATCGGTATCTGGGCACCCAATTGCTGCGAGTGGACCCTGACCCAGTTTGCCGCGGCCAAGGCCGGGCTGATCCTGGTCAATATCAATCCAGCCTATCAGCGCAGCGAGCTCGAGTACGCGTTGAATAAGGTCGGCTGCAAGGCGCTCGTGCTCGCGCCGAGTTTCAAGGCCAGCGACTACCTCGAAATGCTGGCCGATCTCGCGCCGGAACTCGCGCGCTGCGCACCGGGCGCGATCGAGGCGAAGCAGCTGCCGCAATTGCGTTGCGTGATCCGGCTCGGCGCGGAGTCGACGCCGGGCATGTTCAACTTCGATGCACTGCTGGGCGAAGCTAGCGAAAACGAACGTGCAGAACTCGCTGCACTGGGTGCGAGCTTGCAGTTCGACGATCCGATCAATATCCAGTTCACCTCGGGCACGACGGGCTTGCCCAAGGGTGCGACGCTGACCCATCACAATATCCTCAACAACGGCTTTTTCGTCACCGAGAACATTCGCCTCCAACCCGGCGACCGCCTGTGCATTCCGGTGCCGCTGTATCACTGCTTCGGCATGGTGATGGGCAATCTCGGCTGCCTCACGCATGGCGCGACGATGGTCTATGCCGACGCCGCATTCGATCCGAAGAGCGTGCTTGCCGCGATCCACGCAGAACGCTGCACCGCGCTGTACGGCGTACCGACCATGTTCATCGCCGAACTTGGTCACGCCGATTTCGCCAAGTACGACTTGTCCAGCCTGCGCACCGGCATCATGGCCGGATCGCCGTGTCCGATCGAGGTAATGAAGCAGGTATTCGAGCGCATGCACATGCACGAAGTTGTCATCGCCTACGGCATGACCGAGACCTCGCCGATGAGTCTGCAATGCGCACCCGATGATCCGCTCGAGCGCCGCGTATCGACCGTCGGGCGCATCTCGCCGCACGTGGAGGTGAAGATCGTCGACACCGACGGCCGCATCGTGCCGCGCGGCGAGCCGGGCGAGCTGTGCACGCGCGGCTATTCGGTCATGCTCGGCTATTGGAACGATGCGGAGAAAACCGCCGAAGCGGTCGATTGCAACGGCTGGATGCACACCGGCGATCTGGCGACGATCGACGCGGAAGGTTATTGCAATATCGTCGGCCGTTCCAAGGACATGGTGATCCGCGGCGGCGAAAACGTGTATCCGCGCGAGGTCGAGGAATTCCTCTACCGGCATCCGCTGATCCAGGACGTGCAATGCGTCGGCGTGCCGGATGCGAAATTCGGCGAGGTGCTGTGCGCCTGCGTGATCCTCAAAGCCGGTGCTAGCGCCGATGAGGGCAGTCTGCGCGCGTTCTGCCGCGGCGAGATCGCGCACTACAAGGTGCCGCAGTATATCCGTTTCGTCGAGGCTTTCCCGATGACCGTCACCGGCAAAGTGCAGAAGTATATTTTGCGTCAGACGATGGCGGACGAGTTGGGTTTGCGTGCGCAGAAGACGGCGTGACGGACGACACACCGGGAAATCCGGTACCGCGCATCAATGGCCGAGCAAGGTCGCCAGCCAAAGCGAGGTTGCGGAGAGCACGCAACCGATCGCGGTCGCGGCGAGCACGTCGCTCGGATAATGCAGGCCGAGCACCACGCGCGAGGCTGCAACGAGTACGGTGAACGGAATCAGCAGGAGCGCAAACGGCGGGAAATAACTGATTGCGATCAGGCTGAAGGTCACCGCGTGCAAAGTGTGCCCAGAGGGGAAACTGAATTCGTCGAGCGGCAGCGCGTGCGCGACGATCTGGTCGTGCGCGCGGAACGGCCGTGGGCGGCGCGTCCAGCGTTTGAGACCGCGATACAAACCGGCCGCGACGAGGCCGGTCAAGGCCATGTGCAGCGCCGCAGCCGCACCTTTGCTGCCGCCGAAGATCGCGCAGGCGGCGATCAGCGCGTACCAGATGCTGCCGTCGCCGAGGCGGCTGACGATGGCGAAGAAGTGTGCGATCGCACGGCGTGCACCCCAGCGATTGATCGCCAGACACAGACGCGTTTCGCCGCTGTGCAGCTCCAGCTGCGTCCATAGTTGCAGGGCGGTCATGCGGCGCCCTCGCGTATCTTGGCGGTTGCGATCGTGGCGGGGGCGGATGCCACGGGCAAGATCGCAGCGGCTTTCACGCCCGGATCTGCGTCCGTGGCGCGTTGCTGGACGAGGCTGCCGAGCAAACTGGCGAAGCTGGCGCTGACGGTCGCGGGATCGAGTGTGGCCACGGCAGCGGCTGCGCGGGCGCGAATCGCCGGACGCATGACGTCCTCGCGCACCAGTTCGATCGTCGCACGTACGAAACCTTCTTCGTCGCCGAACGCGACGCGGCGACCGCAGTCCGCGTCGAGGTGCTCGCGCGCCGCGCCATAGTCGAACGCCACCGTAGGCAGGCCGCTGGCGAGCGCTTCGAGCGTGACGTTGCCGAAGGTCTCGGTCAGGCTCGGAAACACGAACAGATCGGCACTGGCGAAGTGGCG
>NZ_DATBQK010000152.1:0-2268 GCF_036560865.1 Rudaea sp. | reverse complement strand
GCGAGTTCGTCGACACCCTGCACGCAAAAACACTGGACGTGAGCTGCGCCGACGCGCTCGGCCCACTGCCAGCCTTGATCGACTTCGGCGGAGCCGCACCATGATCGACATCCAGGACCTGCACAAGGCGTTCGGCAGCGGCGGCAAGCGCGTCGTCGCCGTCGATGGCGTGACCTTCATGGCACGCGACGGCGAGATCACCGGCCTGCTCGGCCCCAATGGCGCAGGCAAGACCACGACCCTGCGCTGTTTGTATACTTTGATGCAACCGGACCGCGGCAAAATACTCGTCGACGGCATCGACGTCGCGACCGATCCGCTTGCGGTGCGGCGCAACCTCGGCGTGCTGCCCGATGCGCGAGGACTGTACAAGCGCCTGACCGCGCGCGAGAACATCGCCTACTTCGGTCAATTGCATGGCCTCGACGACGCGACGATCCGCACGCGCGGCGATGCGGCGATCGCCGCACTCGGCATGGCCGATTTCGCCGAGCGGCGCACTGAGGGCTTCTCGCAGGGCCAGCGCGTCAAGACCGCGATCGCGCGCGCGCTGATCCACGATCCGAAAAACGTGATCCTCGACGAGCCGACCAACGGCCTCGACGTGATGGCCACGCGCGCGATGCGCCAGTTCCTGCTGCATCTGAAGAGCGAGAACCGCTGCGTGCTTTTCTCCAGCCACATCATGCAGGAGGTCGCCGCGCTCTGCGACCGCATCGTGGTGATCGCCAAGGGCAAGGTCGTCGCAGACGAATCGCCCGACGCGTTGCGCGCACAAACCGGCGAGGCGAATCTCGAAGACGCCTTCGTCAAACTGATCGGCACCGATGAAGGACTCGCCGCATGAAATCCGCACTGGTCGTTTTCTTGAAGGAAGTCCGCGAAAACCTGCGCGATCGACGCACCGTGATCAATACCCTGATCACCGGGCCGCTGTTCGCACCGCTGATCTTCGTCCTGGCGATCAATACCGTCGTCAGCCGCGAACTCGACAAGGCCGAACACCCGCTGGTGTTGCCGGTGATCGGCGCCGAGTACGCGCCGAACCTGATCGAAGCGCTCAAGCAGCAGCGCGTCGAGATCAAGCCGGGGCCGGCAGACGCCGAGCGTGCAGTACGCGAGCAGGATGCCGACGTGGTGCTGCGCATTCCGGCGAAATACGCCGAGGACTGGAACAAGGGCCAGCCCGCGCAGGTCGAAATTGTCTACGACGAATCGCAAAGGGACGCCGGCAGTTCGGTCAATCGCCTGCGCGGCATGCTCGATTCCTACGGGCAACGCTCCGGCGCGCTGCGCCTGCTCGCGCGCGGCCTGTCGCCAGCGGTGATGCGACCGCTGGTCGTTGCCGAGCGCGATCAATCCACGCCGCAGGGTCGCTCGGGCTTGATGTTCAGCATGCTGCCGTACTTCTTCATCCTCGGCGCATTCATCGGCGGCATGGCCCTGGCGATCGACACCACCGCCGGCGAGCGCGAGCGCCAGTCGCTCGAACCGCTGCTCGCCAATCCGGTGCCGCGCGGACAGATTCTCGCCGGCAAACTGGCGGCCACGACCGCATTCGCGGTGACCACGGTCATGCTCAGCATCATCGCGTTCTCGGTCGCCGGCCACTTCATGCCGACCGAACGCATCGGCATGGTGCTGCAGATCGGCCCGCGCTTCCTCGCCAGCACGCTGTTCGTGATGCTGCCGCTGGCGATGTTGCTCGCCTCGCTGCAGACCATGGTCGCCGCATTCGCGCGCAGCTACCGCGAAGCACAGACCTATCTGTCGCTGCTGATGTTCGTGCCGGTGATCCCGACCCTGATGCTGTCGATCCTGCCGATCAAGGCCAAGTTGTGGATGTACGCGGTGCCACTGATGGGTCAGCAGGTCGCGATCTCGCGATTGCTGCGCGGCGATGCAGTCGCGCCGAGCGCGCTGCTGCTGTGTTTCGTCTGCACGGCGGCAGCGGCACTGATTGTATACTTTGTGACGTCGCGCATTTATCACAGTGAACGTCTGGCGATTTCCGCCTGACGCTTTTTGTTCGTCATACCGGCGAAAGCCGGTATCCAGCGTCCTTGGCTCTTAGCTCGTCATTCCCGCGAAGGCGGGAATCCTTTGATCTTGGCTCTATAAGAGAAGGGCTTCCACTCGCCTGCGGCGAGCGGGTCACTTTTCTTTGTGTGCCCAAAGAAAAGTAACCAAAAGAAATGCACCCCCGATGCCGCGCTCGCAGGATGAAGCCCTGCGAGTGCGCAAGGTCACGCAGGGGTTCGCTTGACG
>NZ_DATBQK010000151.1:0-6418 GCF_036560865.1 Rudaea sp. | reverse complement strand
GGCGCAACATGGAGCGGTGAGCGCCTTCCGTGGCACCACCCCTCATCCGCCTTCGGCACCTTCTCCCGCCAGCGGGAGAAGGGAGTAAAGCTGAACGTCGCATGCAGAATTATTCGCGGAACGGCACACTAACTTGCGATGCGTTCGATCAGCGCCATTGCCGCCGCCGGGTTGCGTTCCTTCGCGCTGCTGATGAAGTAGATGTATACATCGCGCGGTTTCATGTTTTTGCCATCGTTCCCTGCGCCTGACTGGACGCGGGGCAGGTCGCTCGGATCGGCACCGGCGGACCACGCGCGGGCGCGCTGTGCCCAGGCGTCGAGCTCGTTCATGGGGTAGCCGGTTTCGATCGCCCCTTCGCTGCGCATCAGGCGCGCATAAACGAAGTCGCCGGTGACGTCCGCGAACGAGGGATATTTCGGCGATTCGGTGAACACGGTCGGCACGCGATACTTGCGCACCAGTTCCAGGTACTCGGCGCACATGAAGCTGGCGTGGCGCACTTCGAGAACATGATGCAGCGGATAGCCATCCAGATCGCGCGGCAGCTGGTCGAGGAACGCGGCCAGATCGCTGCGTTCGAACGCCTTGTACGGCGGCAACTGCCACAGGATAGGACCAAGCCGGTCGCCGAGTTCGGCAAGACCGCCGAACACAAAATCGTCGATGGTCTTGCCAGCATCGGCGAGTATCTTGCGATCGGTCGTGTAGCGCGGCGCCTTGAGCGAGAAAACGAAACCGTCCGGCGTTTCCGCGCGCCATTTCGCATAAGTGGCCGGCTTCTGCGCACCGTAGTAGGTGCCGTTGATTTCGATCGCGGTGAGCTGGCGGCTCGCGTATTCGAGCTCGCGCCGCTGCTGCAATTTCGCCGGATAGAAATTATTGCGCCAAGGCGCGAACGTCCAACCGCCGATGCCGACACGGATGCGCGGACTTGCCGTAGCGGCGAACAAATCGCTCATGATGCGTGCGACTCCGCAACCCAGGGATCGTATTCGCCGAACCACCACAGATGGCCTTCGAGATCGCGGCAGCTGTAACCCTTGCCGCCGTAGTCCGTGGTTTCCAGTTCATCGACGATCACGGCACCCGCAGCTTTTGCCTGCGCGTAGTGCGCATCGCAGTCGGCGACGATGACGCAGGGGCATTGCGTTTCGCGACCGCCGATTTCGTCGGGTTGGGCAATACGTTCGCTCCATGCGCCAGCGACGCCGACCGAACCGAGCATGATCATGCCGTTGCCGAAGGTGAGCTGGGCGTGATGCACGATGCCGTTGTCGGCATAAACCGCATGTTTCTCGAAGCCGAAAGCACGGCACAGCCAGTCGATCGCGGCAAGTGCATCGCGGTAGCGCAGCGAGGGGATGATCGTCGCGCGGGTATTTGCAGCAAGCATGGTCATGATGGCTCCTCGCACGAATCTGATGTCGGCTCGACGCCTAAGCTAGCTCCCGGCTTGCCGGCTGTCACGTTACGAATGTCATCTTCTGCGCAATGAGTGGTGCCACGGCAGGGTGAAGAAGTGGCGCTTGCCCGCCGCAAGGATTAAAGGACAATGCGATTCTTCGCGTGAAAGGTGAGTCGGCCATGGCGTCCACAAGTGAGAGCGCGCAGGCGCAGGAGGGCAGTGCCGTGTCAGGCTCGCCCGTCGCCGACTTGGCTCCCGCTCCGCGCGACTGGCTCAGCGCGGCCGAACTGACCCTGCTCGGCGCGATCTGGGGCGGCTCGTTCCTGTTCATGCGCATCGCCGCCGGCGATTTCGGGCCGATCGCGCTGGTCGAAACGCGGCTCGTGTTCGGTGTGCTGCTCCTGCTGCCGTTCCTGTGGCGCGTGCGCGATCGTTTGCGCACCGCGCACTGGCTGCGTTTCGCCCTTGTCGGCGCGCTCAACTCGGCGATCCCGTTCGTCTTGTTCGCCTGGGGCGCGGAGCGCGCGCCGGCCGGCATCGGCGCGATCAGCAACAGCATGACCGTGTTGTTCACGATACTCGTCGGCGTCGCCGCATTCGGCGAGCGCATCGGCACCTGGCGCGCGCTCGCGCTGGTCGGCGGGTTCGTCGGTGTCGTCGTGCTCGCCAGCGGACGCACCTCGGGCACGAATGTCGGGCAGGCCGCGCTGGCCGGTACGCTCGCTTCACTGTGTTACGGCATCGCGATAAACCTGGTGAAACGCTATCTCACGGACTTGCCGCCCGGTGCCATCGCGGCGGGCACGTTGACCTGCTCGACCATCTTTGTCGCGCCGCTGGCCTGGTGGGCATGGCCGGCGACGTCGATCCCGCTCAGGTCGTGGGCCTGCGCGATTACGCTCGGCGTGCTCTGCACCGGGTTTGCCTATGCGCTGATGTACCGGCTCGTGCAGCGCGTGGGTGCGGCGCGCGCGTCGACCACGACGTATCTGATTCCAATCTTCGGCGTCGGCTGGGCGTGGCTGTTCCTGGGCGAGCAGCCGACCCCGACCATGCTGATTGCCGGCGTACTCATTCTCGGTTGCGTGATCCTGAGCCAGCGCGAACAGCCGAGGCGGGTTTGAATCGCGATTGCGACATGGCGCATCGCCGATGATCGCGTTGCCATGCGATCATGCGTGCACTCGCAATCCACGACCCGCACATGAGTCCGCAAGACAAGCGCTTGGCCATCGAGCAACTGCAGAAAGGCATCATCCAGCATCGTGCCGAGCAGCTGGGTCTGGCGCAAAGCCATTATCAGCGCGCCGCCAAGCTCGATCCGGACAATCCGAACGCATGGCATCTGCTCGGCGTATGCGCCTTGCAGGCGAACAACCCGGCGCTCGCGGCGAAGCATTTGCGCACCTGCATAAAGGCAAGCCCGGGATTCGCCGAGGCGCACAATAATCTCGGTGTCGCCCTGCGCCGGATGGGGCGGCATGCGGACTCGATCGCGGCATTCCGCGGAGCGCTCAAGGCGCGCGAGCGCTATGTCGAAGCGGCCTACAACCTCGGACTCGCGCACGAATCGACCGGCGCACCTGCCGAGGCCGAGCGCGCATACCGGCTGGCTTTGCTGTGGCGCGCCAACCACGCTGACGCGTCGATGAACCTGGCCAACCTGCTGCGCAGACAAGGCCGCTTTGACGAGGCGCTGCCGCTGCAGCAGATCGCGCAGCAAGCCGCACCGGACAATGCCGGGACCAACGGCAACCTGGCGCTTCTGCTGCGCGATATGGGGCGCAATGCCGACGCGGTGCGCTATGCCCACGCGGCGGCGACACTGGATCCCGGCAACGCGCTGTGGTGGAAGGCGCTCGGTGTGGCCGAACGCATGCGAAAGAACTACGAGCCCGCGATCGCCGCACTGCGCAGTGCTTGTGAGCTTGCGCCCAAGGACGACGGTGCGAGATCCGAACTCGCCTTGGCCTTCAGCGAAGTCGGCGATATCGAACAGGCGCGCGCACTCATGGCGCGTGCGGATCCGCGCGAAATTCACCATGAGCGCATGCGCTGGTCGCTGGCGCTGTCTCTGCCCTCGGTTTATCGCGACGAAGCCGAAGTGGAAACCGAACGTGAGCGTTTCGCGCACGGGGTCGACGAAATCAGGACGCGGCTGCACTTCGATTCGCCGGCTCAGCGCGAGGCGGTCTATTACGCGGTGATCGGCGTGGCGCCGTTCCTGCTGCACTATCAGCCGCGCGACAACACTGCATTGCAGTGCCGTTTCGGCGACCTGGTCACGCACGCGATGCAGCGCATCGCGCCGGTTTTCATGCAGCCCTGCGACTGGCAGCCGCGCGCGCACGGTGGGCGCGTGCGAGTCGGCATCGTCAGCAGCCATCTCATGCAGCACACGGTATCGAACTATTTCCATTCGCTGTTGTGCGGCCTCGACCCGCAGCGCTTCGACGTGCACGTGTGGTACAGCGGCCAGATACGCGACGACAGTACCGCCGAGCTTGCCGCGCGCGTCGCTGCATTCGACTACGTCGGCGACGATGCGTTGACCAGCGCCAAACGCATCCGCGACAGCCAGCTCGACGTCTTGATCTATCCGGAAATCGGCATGGACCCGCGTCATCAGGCGCTCGCCTCGATGCGGCTCGCGCCGGTGCAGTGCGTTCTCTACGGGCATCCGGCGACCAGCGGCTTGGCGAACGTCGATTACTTCATCAGCGGCGAAGCGATCGAGCCGGCAAACGCCGAGAGTCACTATCGCGAGCGTCTGGTCTGCCTGCCCGGAATCGGCGCGCAGCCGCGCACGCCGCCAGGGCCGGGCAATGGTGACTGGTACGAGCGTGAGGCGCAGGCAGGGTCCTTGCTGCTGTGTCTGCAGAATCATCTCAAGCTCGAACCCGGATTCGATAGCGTACTTGCACGCTTGGCGATCGCTACGCAATCGCGCATCGGATTCTTCAGCCGCAATCCTGTGCTCGTGCGCCGTTTTCGCGAGCGCATCGAAGGCACATTCGCACGCACCGGTGCCGATCCCGCGCGGCATCTGGCATTTCTGCCCGTGCAATCGTATCCCGACTATCTCGCCGGCATCGCCCGCGCGCCACTGGTACTGGACTCACCCTGGTTCTCCGGCGGTGCGACCAGCCTCGACGCGTTCTGCGTGGGCACGCCCGTGCTCACACTCGAAGGCGCGATGGCACGTGGCAGGCAGACCTCGGGCATGTTGCGCATGCTCGGCGCCGAGGAGCTGATCGCGACCAGCGACGAAGACTATGTCGAGAAAGCAGCGGCACTGCTGCGCGATGAACAACGCCGCGTGATGTTGCGCGAGAAAATTCTGCAACGCAAATCTGTCCTGTTCGACGACGATGCGGCGGTGATTGCGTTTGCGAACTTCATCGAGAACGCAGCTCCGGTTGCCTGAGTGGCTAGCGCCGCGCTTCATTCAAACTGGCCTTGCCTGATTCACCTCTCCCGCCGGCGGGAGAGAGCCTGCCCCGGACTTGATCCGGGGTCGGCGTGCGTGCGAGACCTTCCACGAAGTCACGCATTGGGACAAGAATATCCTCGCGGCGGCTCTCGCAAAGACACGGGCCGGTCAGGGCCGGCCCGTGGCACCGGGAACCGAGCAGGGGGAGTCGCGTGCAATCCGTGCGTCCTGGCGATTTGTCCGTGAGCTGTGACGCGCAACGCGTGTGCCGGTTGGGGTGCCGTTGAATCGTACTAACCCCGTGCGAAAGTTTCGTTGCACGCACATGACCGCGGAGAGTTAGTCCCGGCGCGAACAATTGTTATATCCTCCGCCGATTCGAGAGAGCGGCACTTTCCCTCAGCGCTCGTCTCACTACCGCCAACCGCAGGGAGATAAAGCATGTTGAGACTTCTTGCCGGTGCCCTCGCGCTACTTACGCTCTCGTTGCCAGCTGGAGCGCAGGTCAAGCCGTTTCCGCGCGACTTTCACACGCAGGAGATCAAGACCGACGACAGTACGACGATTCATGTCCGCAGCGGCGGCCATGGGCCGGCGGTCGTGTTGATCCACGGATTCGGCGATAGCGGCGACATGTGGGCGCCCTTGGCCGCTGAGCTTGCGCGCGACCATACGGTGGTTGTGCCCGACCTGCGCGGCATGGGTCTCTCCTCGCATCCCGCGGGCGGCTATGACAAGCGCACGCAAGCGGCCGACATCCGGGCCGTTCTCACTCAACTGAAAATCGATCGTGCGGCTGTAGTCGGGCACGATATCGGCACCATGGTCGCCTATGCCTACGCGGCCCGCTATCCCGACAAGACCGAGAAGCTGGTAGTGATGGACGCGCCGGTCCCCGGCATCCCGCCATGGGATGACATCGTCAACGTCGTACTCAATCATCCGCTCTGGCACTTTGGCTTCGGTGGCCCCGATGCCGAGCGCCTCGTTGCTGGGCGCGAGCGCATTTATCTCGATCGCTTCTGGAATGAGTTCGCAGGCGACCGAACGAAGATCGACGAGGCCACGCGTGTCCACTATGCCAAGCTCTACGCGCGCCCAAGTGCGATGCACTCTGCCTTCGCCCAGTTCCTTTCTTTCCCTACGGATGTCGTGGACAACAAGGCGTTGATGGCGACCAAGTTGACCATGCCGGTCCTCGCGATCGGTGGCGAGAAGTCCTTCGGCGTGAACGAGGCAGTCGTCATGCGCAACGCCGCGACCAATGTTACCGAAGTCGTTGTCCCCAATGCCGGCCACTGGCTCATGGAGGAGCAAACAGCGGCGACCGTTGCCGCGATTCGTATGTTCCTGGATGCTAAGAACTGAGGCGCACTACTGCTATTAGTTACATGGGGCTGCCTGATCGGAGGGATTGGGGAATGTCCGCTTTCGGCTGCGGATTCAACCGGTCAATGCAACAGTTTGCCGATATCGTTCGGCGGGTGTTTCGTAGCGTAGCGTTTTTCTGGGACGTTCGTTCAATCGTCTCGCTACGGCATTGAGCTTCGCTTGCGAGAAGGTGGATAGGTCGGTGC
>NZ_DATBQK010000150.1:0-1935 GCF_036560865.1 Rudaea sp. | reverse complement strand
TCACTTCACTGTGACAACGATCGTCTTGAACTCGGATACGCCGAGCGTGAAGGTCACCGTCGTCGACTTGCCACCACCGGTTACCGCCAGCGTGTAGTACGAACTGCGCTGGTTGGCGGTATCCGTCGCCGGCAGTCCCTGATTCTCGTACTGCTTCTGCGCGGACGCATCGCACGAGGTCGGCACACCGCTCAACGGCAGATTCTGCGCGTTGATGTTGACACTCTGCGCGGTGCCCTTGGATTGCAAGTGCAGCTTCGCTATCTGCGCCAGCGGGACTCCCTTGTTGTTGACCGCGAGCACGCGGATGCCGCGCAACACGCCTTCTCCGCACAGCGCAACGTTCGCCGACACTACGCCTTCCGGATTGTTGTCGGCCACATTGAAGTTGCCTGTGAACTTGCCCACGCCGGTCGGCGCGAACGTCACCGGTTCGTTGAAGTGATCGCTGGTCGCAAAGCGTGCCGGCGGAATCGTTGCCGCAGGTGCTGTGTAAGGCGCCCCCGAGGTCGTCATCGAATCGACGATCAGTTCGGCCTGGCCGACATTGGTGACGGTCAGCCCCTGCGTCATGCCGGGGTAGCCCGGCGCCTGAGACTGGATCACCGTCGCGGATATGTCAGCGTATTGGACGATGTCTGTACGGCCGGCAGCAAACCGGTTCCGCTCAGAGCGACCACGACGCTCGGATTGGCAGGGTCGCTCGTGCCTACCGTCAGTGTTGCGACGCGCGGACCGGCGGCCGAGGGATTGAAGCGAATCGTCAGCGTCAGGCTGCTGCCGGTACCGATCGACACCGGCAGCACGGGCGCGCCGATGATCGAAAAGTCGCTTGCATTTGCACCGCTGATCGCCAGCGACGCGAGCCGGCACTGAGGCGAACCTGCTTTTTGCTGGATCCCCATGTAAGGCTTACGCAAAGCTGTGGGGAAATTACAGGCAGCAAAGCTGCGCGGAAATTACAAGCTCGTCTCGGCGGCGAATTGGCCAGCACTTCCAGCAGTTATCGTCCGCCGCTCGAAAGCGGAAAAATGGACGTACGTCACGCGGCCAGCGCACGGAAATTGACGTACGTCACGCTTCGAAGAACCGTTGGGGCGGCTGCGATCCGCTCGATGCGATGGGCAAGCGCCTGCGTAGGCGCAGGGCTATGTGGTGGTCAGCTTGACCAGCAGCAGGTCGCCGCCACCGTCGAGTATGCAATTGTGCATGGTGCCGTCGTCTTCGAGCAGCAGCGATTCGCCGGCCGAGAACGCCTGCGGTTCCGCGGACGCCTGCACGGTCGCGCGGCCCGCTGCGAGATAGACGAACCAGGTTATGCGCGCCGCGTCGGGAAACACCATCGTGCCGACCAGAGGACGATGCAACACTTCAGCATGAACCCGGTCGCGTCGCGCAATCACGTTGAAATCGCGCACCGGCCCATCGCGTAGGCGGCCGCGGGTTTGCCATTCGCCGTCGAATCTGACGAAGCGCAAACGATGGTCGAGCACGGCTGCGGGTGCCGCATCAAATTCCAGCGTCATGCCGTTGCCGTCGAGCAAGGCGATGTAGCGATCGCACTGTGGAAAAGTGGAAAATGCGCCATCGCTTTTGATCTCGGCGATGCTGATGCGCCAGTCAGGCTCCAATGAAATAACGCTGTCGCGCGCAGTGCGACGATCACTCCTCCTCCCCTGCGTCAGCGGGGGAGGACTGGAAATGGGGGCAGGCGACCGCGCCAGTTCCGTCGTCCAGCCCCCGCCGTTCTTCCAGCGCTGGCGCCGATAGTCGGCTTCGCGCAAATGGCGGACACGCATCAGCCGCAGCCGCCTTCACTGTGCCGGGAGAATGCATCGGTCGCGAGCAGGTTCTGCAATTGCGCCGTGGAAGTCGACAGACTTTCCGCCCAGGTGTAGCCGACGATGACTTCACCACTCAGCGCATCGCGAAAAT
>NZ_DATBQK010000149.1:0-2869 GCF_036560865.1 Rudaea sp. | reverse complement strand
CTGAAAGTCATCATCAGCTACGCTTGGCTCGACTCAGGGCGCGGTAACAAAGACCTTGAGAGAGCGATCAAACAATTCAAAGAATTTTTTGCTGATGCACATACTCAAGCAGTATCGCCCAAAGAGCAGTACCTCTTCTTATACGCGACCCGAGATGATGAAAAAGCTTTTCCTAAATGGCACGCTCTTCGTCCGGATGACAACAACGAAGGGGTATTGATCTGTTAGCTTTCTACGCGCCCACAGGCAACGTAGTGAAGCAATGTTTCCACACGCTCCTTCATATCACTAAAGCTACAACGAAGCGTCAATTCGTCCCCAGCGAAAATGGCGTGAAGTGCGTGCCGCGGTCGAAGTAGTCCTCGTTCTCGGCGCGCTTGAGCGCGGCGACGATGCGGTAGGTCAGCGGCGTGGCGAGGATTTCCCAGAGCACCTTGAGTGTGTAGTTGGAAACCATCACGGTCAGCACGAGCTTGGTTTCCCAGACGCCGAGAAACGCTGCCGGATAGAACACCAGCGAATCAACGCCTTCGCCGAACACGGTCGAACCGACGATGCGCGACCACAGTGCATTGCCGTTTGTCCACAATTTCATTTTTGCCAATGTATAGGAATTGACGAATTCGCCGCAGAAGAACGCCGTGATCGAGGCGAACACGATGCGCGGCGTCTGGCCGAAGATCGACTCGTACGCATCCTGGCCGTGCCAGCCCGCCGCAGGTGGCAGCTTGACCACGACGGTGGCCATGATCGAGGCGAACACCAGCGCGGTGAGGCCCGACCAGATCACGCGGCGCGCCCGCGCGTAGCCGTAGACCTCGGTGAGGATGTCGCCGAACACGTAGGAAATCGGGAAAAACAATACGCCGGCGCCGAACGTGAAATCGCCAATCAGCGGCAGATTCACCGTGGCGACTTTCGCCGGCCCGATCAGGTTCGAGCACAGCAGCACGCAGACGAACGCGCCGAGGATGAAGTCGTAATAGCGGTAGGTGCGCGGCGCGGCTGCGGAATTAGTCATGGGCTCGTTGGCTTGCAAAGAGGTGCATGGAGTGTATCGGCTTTCGCTTCGATACCGCGAGGGCGCAGTGCTGACGGCTGAGGGCTGAAAATCCGAAAACGCATCAGCACACCGGCGCCGAAAGCGCCCGCTTCGCGCGCGCTACCCCTCTCCCCAACCCCTCTCCCGCAAGGGGAGAGGGGCTCAAAGGCAGTGCGTAGGTTGGGGTGAGCCGCAGGCAAACCCCAACAGAATGCCGGCTGCGTGCGAGGCCGCTTCAGTGGGTGCGAGGTTCGCATGTTGGGGTTCGCGTTCCGCTCATCCCAACCTACGGCACGCGAGTCAATGCGCAACGAACAGCGGCACGTCGCTGTGCTGGAACAGATAGCGCGTCGAGCCGCCGAGTACGAGTTCGGCGATGCGCGAGTGACCCCAGGCGCCCATCACGATCAGGTCGGCCGCCATGGTGTGCGCGTTGCTCAGGATATTGGCGCCGTATTCGCTGGTCGGCGTGAACGGGCGGAACTCGGCGGCGACACCGTGGCGCGCGAAATACACCGCGAGGTCGAGTTGCGGCAGATGGCGCGCACCGACCAGGCTTTGCTGTTCGGCGCCGTCGAGCACGAGGATCTGCTTCGCCAGACGCAGCACGGGTAACGCGCCGCTGATCGCGCGCGCGGCCTCGCGGCTGTGATTCCAGGCGATGATGACGCGCTCGCCCACGCTTGTCGGTTTGGCCGTCTCTGGCACGACGACGACCGGAATGCCCGCGCCGAACACGGTGCGCGAGACAGTACCCCAGCCGATCGGCGCATCCGCGGTCAATTGCGGCCGCTCGGCGACGATCAGATCGCACCAGCGCGCCGCATGACAGATCGCTTCCACTGGTTCGCCCTGCGCAACCAGCCATTCGCCGGCGACGCCGTTCGCGGCGAGGCGTTTCTCCCAGACGTCGCGCTGCGCAAGCGCGGTCTCGTAGAGATCGTCCGCCTCCTGCACCTGGAACACCACGGTTTCGAGCGTGCTGTAGGCAACCGAGCCGAGCGCGGCGACATAGAGTCCGAGCAGATGCGCCTGCAATCGCTGGGCGAGGGTCAAGGCCACGGTCGCGGCCAGCGATTCGCCCTCGTAACGGCGCACGTGAACCAGAATATCGAAATTAGCCATGCTCGCCCCTCCGCCTTGCGCGGCGGTGACCGTAGCTTACGCCCTGCACGCGATCCTGGGCACGGGCGATGACCTTCCGCACATGCCACATCGTCTGGATGGCGCTATGCTTTGATCGCCGATTAGGCTTGCTTGGACGGAGTCGACAATGCTCAAGTTCCTGATTCTGTTTCCGTTGGCAGTGGTGGGTTGCGCCGTCGGCGCCGCGCTCTTGCTGCCCTTGCTCGCGCTAGCGCCACTGCTGCTGCTCGTCGCGCTCGCGATTGCGCTGCCGCTGCTGATTCTGCGCGTGCTGCTTGGCCTGGTCTTCGGCATCGGCGGCCTGATCATCGGTGCGCTCGGCATCGGTTTGGCGATCGCCGGCGCGATGCTGGTGCTGGCGCTGGGCGTGGTTACCGCGCATCTGCTGCTGCCTTTGCTGGTGATCCTCGGCCTGGTCTGGCTGATCCGCCGCGCCGCGAGGCCGGCGCCATTGCAGCTGGAGCACCGCCCAAGCTGAGCGAAGCGTGAATCGGAACCCATAGGCGAATCGCGGCTGAACGCGAATCCGCTTTGGTACGCTACATTTACAATTCCTTCACGCGGCGCCGGTAAGATCAATCTCGGATCAACCCAGAGAAGGAGTGCATCATGATGCGTCTACGTATTCTCGCACCTGTTGTTCTGGCTGCCGCAGTAACGGCCAGCCTGTGGTCAGGCCAC
>NZ_DATBQK010000148.1:0-22720 GCF_036560865.1 Rudaea sp. | reverse complement strand
GCCATCGTCGAAGCCGGTCGTAACGGCATGAGCGCGCGCTATTGCGGAACCGGCGAGTTGGGGGGTTGCCAGCGAAATAACTAGCGCGTTTTGAATTTGAGCTAGAACCGCCTGCCAGTCCTCGGATTGACCGAACGGGAGCGAGAAATAGTGCGCACGTGGAAAGTACGGTGGACTGACTGCCCACTCGTTCGAATTCGCGTCGAATTCACTTGCTCCAGACAGATAGGCGCAGTAGCCGCTCTCTGCTTGGAACAGCCCAATGTTGAATGCCACGATGCTGTGATCGGGCGGCACACTTGTGAGGACTTCGGCTAGCCAAGCCGCCAGTTGCGAACTGAGCATTTGCGAACCTAACGCTTGAGCTAAGCGGCCGCTGCCGCAGTGCACAGCATGTTAGCGCAACCTCTCCGCAGCGGGTCCGCTTGAGCGCATGGTTAGCTGCGATCTACGAACCAAAGCCGTTGGGCAGTAGGCGAACCTCGGTGGCGAGGCAAACGCCATTGCCGCCAGCAAGCGGGCGAACACCCAGGATTGTGCCTTGCGGCCCGAGCTCTGCTTGAATGACAACGACCGATTCTTCGGAGCCGTCCCCAAGAGTGTGGATAGCGCAGCAAGGCAACTGCATTTGAACTGCAGCGGTATCGCCTTCGACATAGAACACGGCAGCACCGGCAAGAACATCGGCCTCGGTGGCAGGCCGACCAGCAACGGATGGCGCGCTGCGCCAGTCGCTTGCTTGAATTGGTCCCCATAGATCATTCATAGAAGCTAACGCTAGAGTTAAGCGGCGGCGTAGCCGTCCGCCTTGAACGAGATGTTAGGTGACCGCGCTGCGCAGCTTGAGCTCGAGGCACGCACCCGGAAAGTGGTGGTAGTAGTTTTTGCAAAAAGTCTCCTCATCGTTGGCTTGTGAAAGCCAAGAGGACAGAGCAGGCATATTGTTAGCTGAGCTGAAGGCATGTAGAGCTGTTATTGCATTGGACTCCATGTCCTCAAGCGGGCCGAAACTGCCCGAATTTCGCACGGCGTAGTCTATGAGCCACAAGTTGTAGATGGCTAACTGAATTGGTGCAAGGCTCTCAATGCCTTGAGATGACTTTCTTTCGATGATGTCGCCGCCAATTTCAACGAGCCAACTCTCAAGACCATAGTCATCTTGCATCGGACACCTAACGCTTGAGCTAAGCGGCTGCCGCCGCGAACGTTGCGATCTTAGCGCAGACCGACATCGGCAGTCCGCTTGAGCGAATAGTTATGTGGCAACCGCCGCGGCAACCGGTACCACGCTGATGACCGAAGCAAACTGCGCTTGCAGCTCTTGCACGGAATATGCGCGCTTTGCAGGGACTTGAAAAAGCGGCAGACCAATTGCTGCGCAGACGTTGGTGAGCAACTCGTCTCGTACTTGCACGCGCTTCGTGGAATGCGAGCCGTCGTTGAGCTCCACGGCGCAAACGACTGAAAGATCGGAAGCGCGGCATACCACGAAGTCGAAGTGCTTTGCGGCAACACGATTGAGTGCGCCTTGCCGCGCGGCTGTACCCAAACCAGGCTTGACCGTTGCGAGATCGGCAACGCGAACCTTGCCAAAAACGCGATGCTCTGAACCTACGGCTTGATCGAGCACACCGAGGAACGAACGCTCAGCGGACGAGAACAAGGCTTTTGCGGGAACGTACGGAAAGCCAACCTTGGAACCGGTGCCAGATTTCTTACCTGCGACCGCAAGGAACGCCGCAGCCACGACAACGACAATAACCAGAATAAGAACCCACGACATGCGACTGACTCCCCTGTTGCCACATAACTACTATTGGGTTGAAGAACGCCGTCTAGTTCCGCAGCCTAGATCGGGCCGGAGGCTTTTCGATAGCGACAAATTCCTACAAAAATCATCCGTATTCCGCCATTACGCAGCCTAATCCTTCGGCCTAATCTTGCGGTGTTTCTTTCCGGGCGGGAGTGTCGATGAAAGCATCCCACGAGGCTGGTGGAGTGGCAAGTACCGGGGCGAGTCTGGCGGCAAACGGCCGGCCGCGGCGCCTGCTTGACGAGGTGCACGCACGCGCGCGTCGATTAGGCTTGGCGTTGCGGACTGAGGAGGCGTACCTGGGCTGGATTCGGCGCTTCGTTCTTTTCCACGGCAAGCGCCATCCGGTGACGATGGGCGCGCGCGAGGTGGAGGCGTTTCTCACTGCGCTGGCGGTGAAGGATCGCGTTTCCGCATCGACACAGAATCAGGCGTTGGCAGCGCTGTTGTTTCTGTATCGCGAAGTGCTCGGAGTCGCGCTGCCGTGGATGGACGACATCCGTCGCGCGAAGAGGCCGCAACGGTTGCCCACGGTACTGACTCGCGATGAGGTCGCCGGGTTGCTCGAGCAGATGAACGGTACGCTGTGGCTTGTGGCGAGCCTGTTGTACGGCAGCGGCCTGCGTCTTCTCGAAGGCTTGCGTCTGCGCGTAAAGGATGCGGACTTCGCGCGGCGTGAGGTGACCGTTCGCGATGGCAAGGGCGGCAAGGACCGGCGCACGATGTTGCCCGCGACCCTGATCGCACCGCTGCTGGCGCAGATCGACGAGGCCGGACGCATTCATCGCGCCGATCTCAACGCCGGATTCGGCGCGGTGTGGTTGCCCGATGCGTTGGCGCGCAAGTATCCACGGGCAGCACGCGAGTGGGGTTGGCAATATGTGTTCCCGGCGGCGCAGCGTTCGCGCGATCCGCGCGACGGCACGGTGCGTCGGCAGCACATTGACGAATCAACGATCCAGCGTGCGATCAAGCAGGCACGTGTGCGTGCGGAAATAACCAAGCCGGCAACCTGCCATACGCTGCGCCACTCGTTCGCAACGCATCTGCTCGAAGCGGGGCAGGACATTCGCACGATCCAGGAACTGTTGGGGCATGCGGATTTGAGCACCACGATGATTTATACGCACGTACTCAATCGTGGCGGCCGCGGCGTGATGAGCCCGCTGGATTGGTCTTGATTTGATACGGCCCGGTGATGCTTGAACTCAAACCCACCGCGTATCGTTGAACAATTCAGAGCGCAGAACCCATGTAGTCGCTTCCCTTGCGTAGCGGGGGAAGCTGTCCGCAGGGCTGACGCCCCAAAAGGAAGTCCCCTTGGGGGATGGGGGCGCTTTTGCCATGTCCGAACAAGCGCAAGAGCACCCCCTTCCGCCTTCGGCACCTTCCCTCGCTGCGCAGGGGAAGGAAAAGCGATCTCCGCACTGGTGTTAGTTGGGGCATTTCAAACTTCAGCTGGCCGCATTAGGTTGCGAACCGTCTGCGCTGTCTATTCGGCAACGCGCCCGCCGAGCGCAACGAGCAACGTCTGCGCCGCGCCGATGCGTTCGGCGGCGCCGGGCAGTTCGAGGCGTACCTTGAGTTTGTCCTGACCGTCGAGTGAGTATACTTTTGGCTGGGTCTGGATCAGCTTGATCACGCGCAGCGAGTCGATGTTCGGCTGCGGCTTGAACAGCACGCGGCCGCCTTTCTCGCCGAGTTCGAGTTTGCGGATGCCCATCGCGGTGGCGGCGAGCTTGAGCGCCGCGACGACGAACAGGTGCTTGATCGGAATCGGCAGCAATCCGAAACGGTCGATCATCTCGACCTGCAGCTCGCGCAGCGCGTGCGCGTCGCGCGCGCTGGCGATGCGTTTGTACAGGGTCAGGCGCGCGTGCACGTCGGGCAGATAATCGTCGGGGATCAACGCGGGAATATGCAGTTCGACCTCGGCGTCGTGCTCGTTGACCAGATCGAAATCGGGCACCTTGCCGCTCTTCAGCGCGCGCACGGCGCGTTCGAGCAGCTCGTTGTACAGCGAGAAGCCGACTGCTTCGATCTGGCCGCTCTGTCCCTCGCCGAGCAGTTCGCCGGCGCCGCGGATTTCCAGATCGTGGGTGGCCAGGGTGAAGCCTGCGCCGAGTTCTTCGAGCGCGGCGATGGCGTCGAGGCGTTTTTCCGCATCGGCGGAAATCGAGCGTCGGTCGGGCACGATCAGATACGCATAAGCGCGATGGTGCGAGCGCCCGACGCGGCCGCGCAGCTGGTGCAGCTGAGCCAGACCGAAGCGGTCGGCACGGTTGATCACGATGGTGTTCGCGCTTGGCACGTCGATGCCCGATTCGATGATCGTCGTGCACACCAGCACATTGAAGCGCTGGCGGTAGAAATCCAGCATCACCTGTTCGAGTTCGCGCTCCGGCATCTGGCCGTGGGCGATGCGCAGGCGCGCCTCGGGAATCAGTTCGCCAAGTTCGCGTGCGGTTTTCTCGATCGTCTCGACTTCGTTGTGCAGGAAGTATACTTGGCCACCGCGCGCGAGTTCGCGCTGAAATGCCTCGCGCACGAGTGCCGCGTCGTAAGGCGCGACGAAGGTTTTTACCGCGAGGCGATGCGACGGCGGCGTGGCGATGATCGACAGATCGCGCAGGCCGGACATCGCCATGTTCAAGGTGCGCGGAATCGGCGTCGCGGTCAGGGTGAGCAGGTCGACTTCGGCGCGTAGTTTCTTCAGCGCCTCCTTCTGGCGCACGCCGAAACGCTGTTCCTCGTCGATAATGACGAGACCGAGATTCTTGAACTTGATATCGGGTTGCAGCAGGCGATGCGTGCCGATCATCACGTCGATGCGGCCTTCACGCAGCTGCACCAAGGCCGCGTCGATTTCCTTCTTCGACTTGAAGCGCGAAATGACTTCGACGCGCACCGGCCAGTCGGCGAAACGGTCGCGGAAATTCTGGTAGTGCTGCTGCGCGAGCAGAGTGGTCGGCACGAGCAGGGCGACCTGCTTGCCGGCGATCGCGGCGACGAACACGGCGCGCAGGGCGACCTCGGTCTTGCCGAAACCGACGTCGCCGCAGACCACGCGATCCATTGCCTTGCCCGACGCCAGATCGGCGATCACCGTCTCGATCGCCTGCAATTGATCCGGCGTTTCCTCGAACGGGAACGACGCGGCGAATTGCTCGTACAGCGTGCGATCGTAAGTGAATGCGTGGCCTTGGCGCGCTTCGCGCTGCGCGTACAACCCGAGCAGTTCGGCGGCGACGTCGCGCACCTTCTGCGCGGCCTTGCGTTTGGCGCGCTCCCAGGCATCGCCACCGAGGGCGTGCAGCGGCGCCAGTTCCGGCGCCGCACCGGCATAGCGCGAGACCAGATGCAGCTGCGCGACGGGTACGTATAGTTTGTCGCCTTTTGCGTATTCGATACAAAGAAACTCGCCGCGGGCCTCATCATCTTGCAGCCTGCGGCCGACATCGAGCTTGAGCAGCCCCTGATAGCGGCCGACACCGTGATCCGCGTGCACGATCGGCGCACCGATCGTGAGTTCGGACAGGTCGCGCAGGATCGCCTCGGGCTCGCGGATCGCATGCTTGCGCCGCCGCGTCTGCCGAGCGCGCTCGCCGTAAAGCTGGCGGTCGGTGAGGACGGTGAGCGCGGGTTCGGTGAGGGCAAAGCCGTCGTCGAGCGAGGCGACGGTGATGCAAAAACGCCGATCCCCCTCTCCCGTCGCGCTGCGCGCGCCGACCTCTCCCGCAAGGGGAGAGGTGAACTCATCCTTCGTCACGGCCGGGGGAGAGGTGACCTCATCCTTCGTTACGGTCGGGAGAGAGGTGACCTCGTCTTGGGTCACGGTTGTCGGCGTTGGCGATTTGCTCAAGCCCCTCTCCCCTCGCGGGAGAGGGGTTGGGGAGAGGGGGAGGGCGTTCAGAAATTCCGGCCACGAAGCGATAACCTGCGGATACAGACTCGCCGCGCCAAGCTGCTCGACCAACGCCTCACGTCGTCCGGCCGAATCGGCCGCAATCAGCACACGACCCGGATACGCATCGAGAAAGCGTTTCAGTTCCTGCGCCGGCTCTTCGCCGCGCTGATTGAGCGGCACATTCGGCGCGGGTTGCGTGCCGAGATCGACGGCATGCGGCTGCTTCCGACCATCCATGGTCTGCGCAGCACTTGGGCTCCTGCCCGGCGCGTTGTTCCCATCGCGCGCGACGATTTCCACGCGCAGTGTGCGGTTCAGGCGCTCGCGCAATTCCTGCGGCGACAGATAGAGTTCGGTCACCGGCAGGATCGGCCGCTCGATATCGTGCGCGCGGCTTTCGTAGCGCGTTTGCGCTTGTTGCCAGAAACCTTCGGCCGAGTCGAGCGCATTTTCGGCGAGCACGAACACCGATTCGGTGCTCAGATAATCGAACAGCGTTTCCGTGCGCTCGAAGAACAGCGGTAGGTAATACTCGATGCCGGCGGGCGTGGTGCCTTCCTTGATGTCCTGATAGATCGGGCAACGGCGCGGGTCGATCGGGAAACGTTCGCGCAAGGTGTTGCGGAACGCCTTCACCGATTCCTCGGTCAGCGGAAATTCGCGCGCGGGCAACAAATTCACTTTTTCCACTTTGTGCGCGGAGCGCTGCGTTTCCGGATCGAAGGTGCGGATCGAGTCGATCTCGCGGTCGAACAGTTCGATGCGATAAGGCTCGGCGCTGCCCATCGGAAAAATGTCGAGCAGCGCGCCGCGCACGGCGAAGTCGCCCGGTTCGAGTACTTGCGGCACGTTACGGTAGCCGGCAGCTTCGAGGCGGCGCTGTTCGGTGCCCAGATCGAGCGTCTGCTTGAGCGCGAGCACCAGGCTCGATCCGCCGATGAAACTGCGCGGTGCGAGGCGCTGCATCAAGGTCGATGCGGGCACCACGAGCACGCCGCGACGCGTCGTCGGCAGTCGATACAGAGTGGCGATGCGTTGCGAGACGATTTCCGGGTGCGGAGGAAACAGGTCGTAGGGCAGGGTTTCCCAATCGGGGAAATGCAGCACATCGATAGCGCTCGCCGCAGCGTGTCGCGCGGTGAATGCGCGCAGGTCTGTTTCCAGCGTGTGCGCCGCGTGCGTGTCGCGCGTGACCGCCACAATAAGCCCGGTATGCGCGCGCGCGGCCGCGGCAATCGCCAGCGCGAGCGCGCTGCCGTGCGGCGCATTCCAGTAACGGCGCTGCTTGATATCGTGCGGCAGCGGCGGATTGAGTAGAGGTGATTCAGTCATGGTTTGCAAAACAACAACAGCGCCGGAACGCAGAGCGGCCAGCGCGAAGGGGTGCGGATTGTACTCCGCGACGATGCTTGCGCGCTGTACGCTTGCTGTGGATTCTTCACATTTATTTACCCGCCCGGTGTCCGTGATTGCGGCGCCATCAGCGATAATTACGCAATGACATCAAACAATTCGAATGCGACCGGCATGTGCAGACCGGCAAACCTTCCACGCGCACGCGTCGCGAGCGCAGCGATCATCACCTGCTTCCTGTTCGGCTGTTCCGCGCCGCCGCCGCCCGCTGCCGCACCGGCCGCGCCGGTCAGCGTAGTCAGCGTGCAGCGCAAGAGCATGCCCGATCTGGTCACTGCCGTCGGTACGGTCGAAGCGATCAACAGCGTGGCGGTGAAATCGCTGGTCGACGGCCAGCTGCTGGAAAGCGAGGTGAAGGACGGCGACGAGGTCAAGGCCGGGCAACTGCTGTTCAAGATCGATCCGCGGCCCGCGCAGGCAGCGCTCGCCCAGACGGATGCCGCCTTGGCCAAGGATGTCGCCGCGCGCGAGCTGGCCAAGGCGCAGGTCGATCGTTATCGGCCGGTGGCGACGAAAGGCTTTATTTCGGCCGACCAGATGCAGCAGTACGTGACCGCGTTTGAAGCCGCGGCCGCGAGCGTGAAGGTCGATCAGGCCAATGTCGCGGCGGCGAAGCTGACCCTGGGCTACACCGATATCTACGCGCCGTTCGCCGGGCGCGCCGGCCGCATCCTGGTGCAGCCGGGCAATCTGGTGAAGGCGAACGACACCAACGCCTTGCTCGTGATCAACCAGATCGCGCCGATCTTCGTCAACTTCGCCGTGCCCGGCGCCTACGTCGAACGCGTGCGCGCGGCACAGGCGAAAGGCGCGCTCGGCGTGCAGGCGCGCTTTGATCAAGGGGCGGGTGCGGGCACGCAAACGCCGCAAAGCGGAGTTGTGGCTTTTGTCGACAATGCGGTCGATCCGGCCACCAATACGGTGAAGCTGCGCGCGAATTTCGCCAACGCGGGCGAAACCCTTTGGCCCGGCCAGTTCGTCAACATCTCGCTCACGCTCAGCACCGATGCCGATGCGATCGTCGTGCCGGATGCGGCGGTCAAGGCCGGACCGAATGGCAGCTACGTATTCGTGGTCAAGCCCGATCATCGCGCCGAACAGCGCAGCGTCATCGCTGCGCGCAGCGTCGGCGGTGAAACGGTGATCGAAAAGGGACTGAGCGCCGGCGAGACCGTGGTCATCAACGGCCAGTCGCGTCTGGCCGACGGTACGGCGGTAAGGATCGCCGACGCCAAACCTGCCGCAGACGGCGCTACCGGCGCGGACGCTGACGCGGCGACCCGCAAGTGAGCGCGAGCGCATGAGCGTTTCGGAGATTTTCGTCCGCCGTCCGGTGATGACCACGCTGGTCATGATCGGCATTCTCGTGTTCGGCATCGCCGCGTATCGACTGCTGCCGGTGTCGGATCTGCCCAACGTGGATTTCCCGACAATCCAGGTGCAGGCGAACTTGCCCGGTGCGTCGCCCGAGACGATGGCTTCGGCGGTCGCCACGCCGCTGGAGAAGCAGTTCTCGAGTATTCCGTCGCTCGACTCGATGACCTCGCTCAGCGGCATCGGCCAGACCCTGATCACGTTGCAGTTCACGCTCGACCGCGACATCGACGCCGCCGCGCTCGACGTGCAGTCGGCGATTTCGGCGACGCTCGGCCAATTGCCGCCGACGATGACCGTTCCGCCGACTTTCCACAAGGTCAACCCGGCCGACTCGCCGATCTTCTACGTCGGCATGTCGTCGAAGACGCTGCCGCTGTGGAAAGTGGACGAGTACGCCGAGTCGCTGCTCGCCCAGCGCCTGTCGATGGTCGAAGGCGTCGCCTTGGTCAACGTGTACGGCTCGACCAAGTATGCCGTGCGCATCGACGTCGATCCGGCGGCGCTCGCCAGTCGCGGCCTCGGCATCGACCAGGTGCAGAGCGCGGTGGCCAGCGGCAACGTCAATCTGCCGACCGGCACGCTGTACGGCAGCAACCGCACGTATACGATAAACGTCAACGGCCAGTTCGACGCCGCCAAGCCGTTCGGCAGGCTGATCGTCGCCTATCGCAACGGTGCGCCGGTACGCCTGGACGATGTCGCGCACGTCTACGACGGCGTGCAGAACGACAAGCACATCGCCTGGTTCGACGGCGAGCGCAGCGTGCTGCTGGCGATCCAGAAGCAGCCGGGCGTGAACACGATCGCGGTGGTCAAGCGCATTCGCGACGTGCTGCCGGGATTCGAGAAGCAGCTGCCCGGCGGCGCCGATCTCAAGGTGTTCTACGACCGCACCCAGAGCATCCGCGCCGCGGTCGACGAAGTGCAGTTCAGCCTCGTGCTTGCGCTGATCCTCGTGGTCCTGGTGATCTTCGTGTTCCTGCGCAACCTGTCGGCGACGGTGATTCCTTCGCTGGCGCTGCCGATGTCGATCGTCGGCACGTTTGCGGTCATGTATCCGTTCGGCTACAGCCTGGACAACCTGTCGCTGATGGCGTTGACGCTGTGCGTGGGCTTCGTCGTCGACGATGCCATCGTCATGCTTGAGAACATCTCGCGCCACATGGAGATGGGCAAGACCCGGCTTGTCGCGACGCTCGATGGCGCGCGCGAGATCGGCTTCACCATCGTGTCGATGACGCTGTCGCTGGCGGCCGTGTTCATACCGGTGATGTTCATGGGCGGCATCATCGGACGCCTGCTGCACGAATTCGCGGTGGTCATCGTCGCCGCGGTGCTGGTGTCGGGGTTTGTGTCGCTGAGTCTGACGCCGATGCTGTGCAGCCGCATGCTCGCCTCGCATCAGGGCGAGCGCCATGGTCGCATGTACGCGTTCTTCGAGCGCGCGTTCGACGGCATGCAGGGCTTTTACCGGCGCACGCTGCGCCTGTGTCTGGATCACCGGCGCTGGGTGCTGCTCGCGTTCGCGGCGATCCTGGTCGCCACCGTGGTGCTGTTCGTGCGCGTGCCCAAGGGCTTCCTGCCCAGCGACGACACCGGCCAGCTGTTCGTGTTCACCGAGGCCGACGAAGACGTCGGTTTCGACGAGATGGCGCAAAAGCACAACGCGGCGGCGAAGATCATCCTGCAGGATCCGGCCGTCTCCGGCGTGATGTCGTTCATCGGCGTTTCCGGCAGTAGCGCCACGCTGAACCTTGGCCGCATGATCGTCACGCTCAAGCCGCGCAGCGAGCGCGGCTCGCCAGAACAGGTGATCCAGGAACTGCGGCCCAAGCTCACTGGCATACCGGGTTTCAAGGTCTACCTGCAGAACATCCCGATCATCCGCATCGGCGCGCATCTGACCAAGACCGAGTTTCAGTACACCTTGCAGGACATCGATACGCACGAACTGTTCGGCTTCGTGCCCAAGGCGGTTGCGGCAATCGCCGCGCTGCCGGGATTCCAGGATGTGACCAGCGACCTGCAGATTGCCACGCCGCAGGTGAATGTGAAGATCGACCGCGACGCCGCCGCTGCCGTCGGTGTCAGCGCAGCGCAGATCGAAAGCGCTTTGTATACCGCATTCGGTCCGCAGCAGGTGTCGACCATCTACACCTCGATCGACCAATACTGGGTCGAGATGCAAGTCGATCCGCGGCGCCAGAACGATCCCGACGTACTCGGCCAGATCTACGTGCATGCGGACAGCGGACAGCTCGTGCCGCTGTCGGCATTGGCCCATTTCGACAAGACCGTGGGACCAGCCTCGATCAGCCATCTCGGACAGGTGCCGGCCGTGACGATCTCGTTCAATCTGGCGCCGGGCGTATCGCTATCTCAGGCGGTCCAGCGCATCGACGCCGCCGTCGCCAGGCTGAAGGTGCCGGAGACGATCACCGGCTCGTTCCAGGGCACGGCGCAGGCGTTTCAGTCGTCGATCGCCGGCATGGGCATGTTGCTGGTGCTGGCGATCTTCGTCATCTACCTCGTGCTCGGCATCCTCTACGAGAGTTTCATCCATCCGTTGACGATACTGTCCGGACTACCGACCGCAGCCTTCGGCGCTTTGCTCACCCTGCTGATTTTTCACATCGATCTGAATCTGTATTCGGCGGTCGGCTTGATCATGCTGATCGGCATCGTCAAGAAAAACGCGATCATGATGATCGACTTCGCGGTCGAGGCAGAACGCGGCGGCAAGACGGCGGAAGCGGCCATCTTCGATGCCTGCCTCGTGCGTTTCCGGCCGATCATGATGACCAGCTTCGCGGCTTTGTTCGGCACCTTGCCGATCGCCTTGGGCCTCGGCGCCGGCGCCGAGTCGCGGCGGCCGCTCGGCGTGGCCGTGGTCGGCGGCTTGCTCACTTCGCAGGTGTTGACGCTGTACCTGACACCGGTGATCTATGTTTATTTCGATCACTTCCAGAAGTGGCTGCGGCGGCGTCGCAGGCGCACGCACAGCCATATCGAACACGGCGCGCTCGACGGGCCGGGCGCCGACACGCAGGGCGCCTGAAGATCGATCAGGCGTCGCCCAGCGCGTAGTCGAATTCGTAGGAGTGCTTGCCGTCGGCGATAATGATGTTCATCGTGCCGCTCAGCCCGGCGAGTTCGCCGCTGCCTGAATCCGGCACGACGACGATGTTGAGATAGGGTTCTCCGCGCGTCATCGTCGCGTTGTGTTGCAGGACGAAGCTGCCGCTGCGCCCGTGCAGCGTGCCGGTCACGCGCTCGATCGCGACATAGCCGGCCGAGCCTTTGACGCTGCCCATCGCGCTGAGCATTTCGCCCTTGCTCAGCGCATCGAGGTCGCCGTGGAATTGCTTGTCGATCGACATGCGGGCCAGACTGGCACCCACATCCTTGTTGTAGACATCGAGCGCCTGCAGTTGAACATCGAAAGAGCCCACCGCATGATTTTTCATTGCCGTTCCCTTCGCCATCGCTTCGCGCTTTGCCGGTAAGGACGCCAGCGTAACCTATCGCTGCTGGATCGAAAAACGCGACATGGCGGCGATGCGCGAGCGGCCGTGTCGCTTCGGGGACGAGCGCATGCTGGTGTAGACTCGACCGCCCGCTGTCGGGCTGTCTTTGTCGGGAAATTCCGTGGTTCGAGCACAACGATTGGGCTTCGCGCTGCTGCTTGCCGCAGCCTGTACGGCAAACGCCGATGCGAAAGACGTCGTGATTCATGCGGGCACCCTGATTGACGGCATCGCGCAAACGCCCCGGCACGAGGTGTCGATAACGATACGCAACGACGAGATCGTTGCGGTCGAGGCCGGGTTCAAGACGCCCGCCGACGCGACGGTGATCGATCTGTCGAACGCGACCGTCCTGCCGGGGTTCATCGACTGCCATGTGCACATATCCGCGAAGTTGCCCAGTCGCACCAACGCGACTGAGGACTGGCTTACCCATTCGGATATCGACCGCGCGTTCGATGCGGCTTTGTATACCCGGCAGATGCTGCAGCAGGGCTTCACCAGCGCGCGCGATGTCGGCGGTGGCGATGAAACCGTCGCGGTGCGCAATGCGATCGCGTCGGGCCGGATTGCCGGGCCACGCCTGTGGGTCTCGCTCGAACCGCTCGGGCCGACCGCGGGACACGGCGATCCGAAGAACGGGCTCGATCCCAAACTCACGCACGCCGGTTGGCAGAACGGCATCGTCGATACGCCCGACGAGGCGCGTATCCGCGTGCGCGAACACAAACGCCGCGGCGCGGATCTGATCAAGATCATGCCGTCGGGCGGCATCGCCTCGACCGGCGACGATCCGCGCCAGCAGTTGATGACCAATGAGGAAATGCGCATCGTCGTCGACACCGCGCATGCGCTGGGCATGAAGGTCGCCGCGCATATCTATCCGGCCGGCGCGATCGAGAACGCGGTGCGTGCGGGCGTCGATTCGGTCGAGCATGGCTCGTTCGCGACGGCACAGACGTTCGCCCTGATGAAAGAGCATGGTACGTATCTCGTGCCGACCTTGACCGTGTATGACGTGTTTTATGCGGCCGCGCGCGATCATCCCGAATTGCTGACGCCTGGCACCGCGCCGAAGGAATTGGCCAACGATCTGCTGCCGAAAAAAAATCTGCCGCTCGCGATCAAGTCGGACGTGAAGATCGCCTACGGCACGGATATCGGCGAAGGCAATCACGCGATGGAGTTCGATCTGTTGGTTGCCAATGGCATGAGTGCGCTGCAGGCGATTTTCGCCGCGACGCGCAATGCCGCCGACCTGATCGGCGCATCCAATCGCATCGGCTCGGTGCAGGCCGGGCGCTTTGCCGATCTCGTTGCGGTTGCCGGCGATCCGCTAAAAGATCCTGCGCAGTTGCAGCACGTGCAGTTCGTCATGAAAGGCGGCGTTGTCTACCGCGCGAATGGTGCGCCGACGGCGGCCGGCACGAACTGACGAGATCGCCCCGGCTTGGTCTGTGCAGGCTGCCAGAGACTGTTTAGCGAGTTCGTCGGCTGGGGGAATCCCATTGTCACCTCTCACGCTAGCGGCGACCATAGGGAGTGCACAGCGGAGAGGTCGGCGCGCATAGCGCGCCGGGTGAGGGTGGCGCAACATGGAGCGGTGTGCGCTTCACCTGCGCCAGCCTCATTCGCGTTACACGCCGCTCCTGCGGCGTGCCCTTCGGGCCGGCTGCGCCGTTCGCTTCGGCATCCTGCCTTCGCAGTCGGCACCTTCTCAGCTGTGCACTCCCTCTGGTCGCCGCCAGCGGGAGAAGGGAATGAAAGCGTCGTATGTAAAGTTATTTACGGAACGGCACACCAGTTCACAGCCGTGCTTCAAGCACCAGATTGAACGGCGTTTCGGTCGCGCGGCGGAAGCTCTTGAAGCCGCCCTGATCGACGACCACTTTACGCAAGCGCGCTTCACCGGCTTGTGCGCCGAGCGCAGGACCGTTGCGCGCGAGCGAGACCGGCACGCAGATCTGCGCCGAGGCGCCGAACATGACGCGCCCGACCGGATTGTGATTGTCTTCGGTCTTGTCGCAGGCGAACGGTTCGACCAGCATCACCGTGCCGTCGCTTTTCAGCGCCGTGCGCGCATGTTTCGCCGCACCGCCAGGATCGCCCATGTCGTGCAGGCAATCGAAGAACGCGATCAGATCGAAATCGCGGCCGGGATAGCTGACCGCGTCGGCGGTCTCGAAGCGCGCGTTGTTGACGCCGGCCTTGGCGGCGCGCTCGCGCGCCACGTCGATCGAGGGGCCGTGATAGTCGTAACCGACGAATTCGGATTGCGGGAACGCCTGCGCCATGAGCACTGTGCTCGCACCATGGCCGCAACCGATGTCGGCGGCCTTGCCACCGCGTTTCAACTTGTCGACCACGCCGTCGAGCGCGGGCAGCCACGAGCCGAGCAGGTTGGCGTTGTAGCCGGCGCGGAAAAAGCGCTCGGTGCCGTGGAACAGGCAGGGATGATGTTCGCCCCATTCCATGCCTTTTCCACTTTTATAATTTTCCGTCGTGCGATCGAGCGCGTGGAACACCGCTTCGACGATGAATTGCGCGCCGGCCAGATCGACCGGGCCATTCGGATCGGCCAGACACAGCGCCTGCTCCGCGCTCAGCGAATATTTGCCGCTACCCTTGTCGTACTGCACGTAGCCGCCGGCCGCCTGATTGTTCAGCCATTCGCGCACGTAGCGCTCGTGCGTGCCGGTGCGCTGCGCGAGTTCGGCGGAGGTCGCCGCCTCCTTGGCGAGCGCCTTGTAGAAACCGAGACGGTCGCCGACGATCATCAGGGTCGAACTGATTGCGGCGCCCAGATCGCCGACCGCCTTGCCGAGAAATGCATTGAGCTTGTCTGCATCGATATTCATGACTGTTCTCCTACCCGAGGAAACGAAACACGTCTGCCGCGGCGGCGCCGGGCAGGGGAGACGAGGGCGAGTAGAAACGGAGAGCTGTTAGTTACTTGCTTCCGGAACAGTCACAGGAGATTACACCCAATCGCGGTGCCGGGGATTCCCGAGCGGAATCGCTCGTCGTCGCTTGCGCTTACAGTGCCAGTTGCACGCGCAACACGCCCGGATTGTGCGCCGTCATGCTGCGCTGGAAGCCCAGCGCATCGCACAGGGCGAGCATTGCCCCGTTTTCCATCAGCACGTCGCCCCACAGTTCGATCACGCCGAGCTTGCGCGCGGAATCGATGACGCGCCGCATCAGCAGCGTACCGAAGCCCTGGCGATTGAAACGGCCTTCCAGCACGATCGCGAATTCCGCATGGTCGAGCACCGCGTCGACGTGAGCGCGCGCGACAGCGTAGATTTCCGGCGTGCCCGCATCGTCCGGCGCGGCGAGCACCCATGCGAAGGCGAGCGCAGGATCGAGCTCGCACAACTCGCGCGCGAAGGGTTCGGGCAATTCGTTGAGCGGATGCAGGAAGCGCATGCGCACTTCTTCGGGCGTGAGTCGGCTGAAGAAGCGCTGCAGCGCCTCGACATCGTCGACGCGGATCGGGCGCAGGACCAGTGCGGTCCCGTCGCGCGCGGTCAGCGTCTCGACAACGTCGTCTACGCGGCGCAGGGCACGCACGAAGTAACTGCGCCGCGGCGGCGGGCGCATGCCGAAAAGCGGCTTGACCCGGCGCTCGGCGTGTCTGGCGGGATTTGTTACATTGTTCATGCGTTTGAGCATGCGGTCGCGCTCTGGAGCAGACTACCTAATCCTGGTGGTCCCGGTTCAGCAAGATGACTGCGGTGAAAATAACAGATGGTTCAACGGGGATGGCAATGAACGCGACGGAACTGGAAAAATTGTGTGTCGACTGGCCGGGTGTGACCAGCAGCGTGAAGTGGGAAGACGATCTGGTGCTCAGCGTATCCGGCAAGATGTTCGCGGTGTTCTGCCTGCGCGGGCCGCATCGCGAACGCATTTCGTTCAAGGTGGATCCGGAACGTTTTCTCGAACTGACCGATCAGCCTGGCATCACGCCGGCAGCGTATATGGCGCGTGCGTTCTGGATCACGATCGCCGAACCCGACCGCTTCGCGCGCCCGAAGCTCGCGCAGTTCATCCGTCGCGCCTACGATCTCGTGCGCGCGCGCCTGAGCAAGAAGCAGCAGGCCGTGCTGGCGGAGATGGAAAGTGTCGGCGCGCCGACAAAATCCGCAAAAGCCAAGTCAGGCAAAGCCTGACGGCGATGGACTTGTGGCACATACGGCATGCCTATGTGCCGATGATAAACTTGGCCACTGACAGCATGGTGGCAGCAGATCGGGGCCCGAATGTCCGGCAAGGCTGATTCGCTCAAAACTATTTTTCTTGCGCTCGGCGCGAACTTCGCGATCTTCGTTTCCAAGGCGGTCGCGGCCTTTCTCACTGGCTCGGGCGCGATGACCGCCGAAGCCGTGCACTCGCTCGCCGATTGTGGCAACCAGTTGCTGCTGCTGTTCGGCATGCGCGGCGCGCGCGCGCCGGCGACGGACGAACACCCGCTCGGCCGCGGCAAGGAAATATACTTTTGGTCATTTCTTGTCGCGCTGCTGCTGTTCAGTGTCGGCGGCGCGTTCTCGCTCTACGAAGGCCTGCACAAACTGGGTGCGCCAGAGCCGCTGCGCTGGCCCTGGGTCGCGATCGGCGTACTCGCGTTCGGCATCGTTGCCGAGAGTTTCTCGATGTGGGGCTGCCTCACCGAAGTGAACAAGGCGCGCGGCAACCTTTCGCTGTGGCGCTGGTTCCACCAAAGCCGGCAGAGCGAACTGATCGTGATTTTCGGCGAGGATCTCGCCGCGCTGTTAGGTCTCACTTTCGCGCTCGCCGCCGTGCTGGCGACGTATGCCACCGGCGACCCGATCTACGATGCGATCGGAACGCTCGCCATCGGTGCGCTGCTGGTCGTGGTCGCTGTGTTCGTTGCGATCGAAGTGAAGGCGCTGCTGATCGGCCAGAGCGCCGATCCGGCGACACGGGTGGCGATCCTCGATTTTCTCAATGGCCGCGCCGAGGTCGAGCACGTGTTCAAGGTGATCACGCTGCAGCTCGGCAACGAAGTGATGGTCGCGATCAAGGCCGAGATGGCCGGCGATCCGTCGACGATCAACGTGGTCGACTCGATCAACGCCGTCGAAGCCGCGATGAAGGCACAGTTCCCGGAAATCCGCTGGAGCTTTTTCGAGCCGGATGTGAAGGACTGAGCGAAGGCTCAGACCTCCGCCGTCCGCTCACAGCTCAAATGCGTGCTGCTTTACGGCGTGTCGGCCGCGCTGTTTTGACGGGATGGGATCGGCTGCTCCTTGTTTCGCGGGAGCTCATCTCGCAGGAGGAGTGCTGACGCGAATCTTGAACAAAAGCACTCCCGGGAGTTTGCCCTTCTCGAAGAGTTCTACCGGCGGATTGCAGGACTGCGCTTTGTCCCACAACGACTTTGCGATGGGCGAGTTCACAGCTTCGTATATCGCCCAAAGCGCATTGGCGCTCTCTATTTCCGGATTCGCCACCATCATCGTCTTGATGCCTTCTGCAAGAATGCTTGCGGATCTCTCAAATGTGATGTCGCGGTAGGCTGGTATATCGCAATGATGGGCCTCGAAAAGCCAATCGTGGATTATGTATGCTGGCGCATAACCCCAGGGTGACAGGCCAGGAACCCCCCAAAACAACTGCGGAATTGAGCCTCCGTCCGTGTACATTTTCTGGGGTTGAATGACTCTTTGATCGGACGTGGTAAATCGAAGCGGATTTTCTTCGCTTGGCATGTAGATGAACTGGTTGGGCTCGATCCAGCGAACATCCAGGTCCCCCTTGAATTCGCCATGGCCTGTTTTTTGATAAATGACCTGCGCACAGGAAGTGCATAGAAGGAACAACACAAGCACTAGTGAGGTTCTGGACATCGACATGGCAGTCTCCTCGGCTCGGCGGAGTTTACCGGGTAAGCCGAGGATGAGAATCTATACGGAATCTCGGAGATTGCTTGTGCCCGTCACCCGTTGCTCCACGCTTCCATCCGGCCACCTCCCTGGCGATGCGGTCGCAGCCTTCCATCGCGACGGGGTGCTCGTCATCGAAGGCTTCAAGCGCAAGGACGAATGCGAGGCCTTGCGCACGCGCGCGAACGAACTCGTGCTCGAACACGGACCGAAGGCGGCGGGCACGATCTTCTCGACCAAGCGGCCGCAGCATCAGGACAGCCAATACTTTCTCGACTCGGCCTGCGGCATCGGCGTGTTCTTCGAGGAAGAGGCGTTCGATGCGCAGGGCAAGCTCGCGTATCCGCTGCCGCTCGCGGCGAACAAGCTTGGCCACGCCATGCACGACCTCGATCCGGTGTTCTCGGAATTTTCCAAGGGCCTCGCGCTGCAGGCGGTCAGCGAAAGTCTTGGTGTCGCCGATCCGCGCGTGATGCAGTCGATGTACATCTTCAAGCAGCCGGGCATCGGCGGCGAAGTAGTCTGCCACCAGGATTCGACCTACCTCTACACCGAGCCGATGTCGGTGATCGGCTACTGGTTCGCGATCGACGACGCGCACACCGGCAACGGCTGTCTCGGCGGCCTGCCCGGCGAACATCGCAAGGGCATGAAGAACCTGTTTCGCCGCCAAGCCGACGGTCAGCTCGATACCGAAACGGTCAACGATGCCATCGACTGGGATATGCAGCAGCTCGAATGGCTGGAAGTGCCAGCTGGCACACTGATCGTGTTCAACGGCTGCTTCCCGCATCTGTCCAAAGCGAATCGCTCAGCGCAGGCGCGACATGCGTATACCTTGCATGCGGTCGATGGCGCGTGTGCGTATCCGGCGGATAATTGGCTGCAGAGGTCGATTGATCGTCAGGCGGTGGGGTTTGTTTAGAAAACATCTAGGCTGAAGCTATGTTAGAAACAAGCCGCAAGAAAATTTCCACCGTCCCATTCGTATTTGCGCAGCTGTAAGGGAGACTCGGAATGGCTTTTGACCTGATCAAGCTACTGCTCGTCACAGTTGTTGCGTTGGCGACAAACGGTTGCTCTTCGTCGGATCACCAGCCTGCACCTGCACAGCCGACGAAACAGAATCCAACAAAGATACTTCAACGCAGTCAGCCGTCTCCGCCTGATCCTTCTTATCCGCCGCCGCCGCAGCAGCTCCCTCCCATTGAAAATCGTGTGGACGTTATCTTTGAAGCTAAACGCGTTAGTGAACAGAACGAATCCGCAATACAAGGATGGACAAACCTTCCGTTTGATTCCAAATTATGGTTTCTAGTAGTAGATCCGCGCGGCGTTGCTGCACAGAAAAATGGAACGTATTTTGTTGTCGGCCAGGGTGGGTACTTCAGAATTGGGCCCCTTGGTCCCGCTGAGGGAATTCCCCCAGGCACATACACTCTCCGGGTGGGTTCAGTCGTAGCGCAAATGCAGCCTCCTAATGTGCGTGCGGTCATAGGAAAAAACGGAGAGAACCTTCGCGGACCGCTGATTGAGAGCGACGGTGGCACTCTTTATACCGAATTTTCGTTCACTATCGGAGGCGAAGTGGGGAACGAACTGCAACAGAAAGAGTTCGAACAAGACGCTTCGTTGGTCAATGATGTTGCGCAGGGGATAGATGGTCTATTTCATCGGTTGCAATCAAATTGTGATAAAGACACAGCATATTTCGTAAGCGATTTTCAAACACGACTCCGGCAACTACAGGGGCGGCTTGACCACACGGTTGGAGGATCGCCCAGCTGGAGTCTTTGGGAAGCCGGAAACGCGCTTAGCAGGATGCCGAGCGACAAACCCGGATGCGCCGAAAGGTCAGATGAGGAGTCCTACCAAGAAGACGTTGCCGAGTTCCATAAGTTCATGGCCGAGGCCAAAGAAAAAGCTGCCATTCGGTGATAACGGACTCGCCACTTCAGGAATAAATACATGGACCAAAAACTGATCTTCCCCATCCTGATGGGCGCACTCGTGCTGTTCGCCATCTACCGTCGCGTGCGCCGTAATATCGGGCGGCAACCGGTGAGCGTGAAGCGCATGCAGTTCCGCGTTGGCATCTTGTGCGTGATCGGCGCGTTGTTTGCGTTCGGTGCGACGCGCGACATGAGTCTGTTTGGCGCCCTGCTTGCGGGCGTGGCGGCTGGAGCGGCGCTCGGCTGGCTCGGGTTGCAGCACACGAAATTCGAGGCGACGGCGCAGGGGAATTTCTATACACCGCACACGTACATTGGCATCTTCGTATCGGTGCTGCTGCTGGCGCGCATCGCCTACCGGTTTCTGGCCGTCTATCCGTCCATGCACGCGGCAGCGCAGGCGGACCAGAATCCATTCGCGGCGTATCAGAAGAGTCCGCTCACGTTGGCGATTTTCGGCGTCGTGATCGGCTACTACATTTTCTATTACATCGGTGTGCTGCGGACGAGCAAGAGTCTGTCGCCGTCCACGGCGATTTCGAATAGTTGAGCGTTCCTGCTTGGCGTCATTCGCCCGTCAGCCACTCCACGCGCTGCGACGCGTGCGCATCGCGCGCGAGCAGGTGCGCCAGCTCGGGCAGCAATTCCTTGAGCCAGCGATCGAATTGCCAGGGCGGATTGACGATGACCATGCCGCAGCCGTTGAGGCGCAGTGGCGAGTCGTCGGGATGCAGCATCAGCTCGACCATCAGCGTTTTCTTGATGCCCTTGCTCGCGAACCGGCGATAGAACGGCAGCACGGCGCGGCGCAGCTTGATCGGATACCAGACCGCATACATGCCGGTGGGCCAGCGCGCGTACGCCGATTCCAATGCGTTGCGGATCAGGCCAAATTCCGCATGCTGCGCCTCGAACGGCGGATCGATCAGCACGAGGCCGCGGCGTTCCTTCGGCGGCACCAGTCCTTCGAGCGCGACATAACCGTCGCGCTGATGCACTCCGATGCGCGCGTCGTGCGCGAACAGCGCCTTGAGTTTCGCGGCTTCGTCGGGCTGCAATTCGCAGAGTGCGGCGCGATCGGTCGGGCGCATCAGCAGACTCGCGATCAGCGGCGAGCCGGGATAGATATTCAGATGGCCGTTCGCGTCGGCGGAATTGGCAGCGCGCAGCAAATCGAAATACGGGCGCAGGGCGTCGGGCAGCGATGGGGCGATCAGCAGGCGCTGCACGCCGTCGACGTGTTCGCCGGTCTTGCGCGCTTCCTCGTCGCGGAAATCGTATTTGCCCGCGCCTGCGTGCGTGTCGATGTAGCAGAACGGCGCCGGTTTCGCTTTCAACGCGTCGATCAGGCCGACGAGGATGGCGTGCTTGAAGACGTCGGCGAAATTGCCGGCATGGAAGGCGTGGCGATAGTTCATCTTGGAGGCGGAATGTCACAGCGGGTTGTGCAAGGCCGTCCAGTGTAGCAATGTGACGCCGTCCAGACCGGTCTTGCATTCGATGAATTTCCCCGAAATCCCGCCAAGCTTCTTTTCGCGCCGTCGTTTTGTGCAAGGCATTGCACTGGCCGGACTCGGCCTGTGGCGTGATTCGACTCATGCACTAGCGGCCGGCACGGCGCCGGTGTTGTCCGGCAGCGAGTTCGATCTCAGCATCGGCACCGCAGCGGTCAACTTCACCGGCGCGCCGCGTACGGCGACGGTCGTCAACGGCAGTCTGCCCGCGCCGATTCTGCGCTGGCGCGAGGGCGACACGGTGACCCTGCGCGTGCGCAACACCTTGCCGACGACGAGTTCGATCCATTGGCACGGCATGATCCTGCCGGCGGATATGGACGGAGTACCGGGCCTGAGCTTCATGGGCATCGCGCCGGGCGCGAGCTACACCTATCGCTTCGCGGTGAACCAGTCTGGCACCTATTGGTATCACAGCCATTCGCGTTTCCAGGAACAAACCGGCTTATATGGCGCGATCGTGATCGAGCCGCGTGGCGGCGAGCGCCATCGAACCGAGCGCGATCATGTTGTATTGCTGTCGGACTGGAGCGACAGCGATCCCGAGCGTCTGTACGCGACGCTGAAGAAACAGAGCGACTACTATAATTTTGGTAAAAGTACACTCGGCGACTTCCTGCGCGATGCGCAGTCGCAAGGCGTCGAGGCGGCGTTGCGTGAACGCGATATGTGGAACCAGATGCGCATGGATCCATCTGACCTTGCTGACGTTTCCGGCTATGCCTACACCTATCTGATGAACGGCGCGACGCCCGCGGCGAACTGGACTGCATTGTTCGCGCGCGGCGAAAAGGTGCGCCTGCGCTTTATCAATGGCTCGTCGATGAGCTTTTTCGATGTGCGCATTCCGGGTCTGCAGATGCGCGTGGTCGCGGCGGACGGGCAGGCCATCGAGCCGGTCACGGTCGACGAATTCCGCATCGGCACCGCCGAGACCTATGACGTCATCGTGCAGCCAAACGATGATCGCGCCTACACGATCTTTGCGCAGTCGATGGATCGCTCGGGCTACGCACGCGGCACGCTTGCACCGCGCGCGGGCATGCAAGCCGATGTGCCGGCGCTCGATCCACGCCCGATGCTGAGCATGCGCGACATGATGGGCGAGATGAGCATGGATCATGGCGCGATGCCCGGCATGGATCATGGCGCGATGGCGGGTATGGATCACAGCACGATGGATATGGCGATGCCCGCTTCGGCGCACGCCGCGCCGCTGCAAACCGGCCCCACGGTCGATATGACAGTGCCAACGCCGCGCGCGAATCTCGACGATCCCGGTATCGGTTTGCGCGACAACGGCCGGCG
>NZ_DATBQK010000147.1:0-4723 GCF_036560865.1 Rudaea sp. | reverse complement strand
GCGTACAGCTGCGTTTCGGGCGCAAAGCGTGGGCCGTAGTTGGCAAACGGCCCGCCGTGAATTTCCAGCAGTAGCGGATACGACTTGGCCGGATCGAAGCGCGGTGGCTTGACGATCCAACCCTGGATCGTGCGGCCGTCGGCCGACGACTTGACGTTGATCTCCTCGACCTTGCCGAGCGTCTTGTGCTCGAGCAGGTTCGCGTCGAGGTCGGTGAGCTTTTTCGACTTCGCACCCTGCGCGACGATCGCGACATCGGGCGGATGCTGCACGTCGCCGCGGGTATAGGCGACGCGGCCCGCAGCGCCCGACATCGCACCGCCCGAGTATGGCCGGCCGATCTGCGTGCCACCGAAATCGTCGGCGACGACGTCGATCTTGCCGCCGTGTGCGCCGACGTGTGCGACCTTGGTGATGCCGTGATCGTCGTAGGCGAAATACAGCGCGCCGTTGCCATCCCATGCGGGCTGCTCGACATCGATATCGGCGTCGGCGGTCAGCGCGTTCGACTTGCCGTTCGCGAGATCGAGCACGTAGAGGTGCGAAGCCTGATACGGATGCATCTTGTCGTCGAAACCCAGATACGCGAGATGCGTACCGTCGGGCGAGATGACCGGATTGTGGTCCGGACCTTTGCGCTCGGTGAGCCGGGTCAGCGCGCCGCTGTCGACAGCGACGCGATAGAGCTCGCTTTCGAGCGGCTCGCGCTCCCAGTCGTCGTCGAGATTGGCCGACACGAACACGCTTTTGCCGTCGCGCGCCCATGCGATCGGCCCTGCGAAATCGTGTTTGCCCGCCGACACTTCGCGCGCCGCACCGCCGTCGGCGGAGACAACGAACACGTGCGCGTAACCTGGGTCGACATAGCCGCCGCCGTCGATGCGATAGGTGAGGCGGTCGATCAGCTTCACCGATTCGGCCCATTCCGCGCCTTTCGGCGCGGGCGGCAGCTTCGCCAGTGGCGCATCCTGCACGGGTACATGCTGGGTGAACGCGATCCAGCGTCCATCCGGCGACCACGACAGGTTGCCGGGCCCCTCGGTCAGATGCGTGATCGCGCTCGTCGCGCCCGAGTCCAGCCACAACACATGGATCTGCGCTTTGCCCTCACTTGCGCTGATATAGGCGATGCGCTTGCCGTCGGGCGACCACGCGGCGCCGCCCTGATCGCCACTGTCCGAGACGAGCGCACGCTGGCCGCGGCCTTCGCTGTCGACCAACCACAGGCTCGAGCGCTTGCGATCCTTCATGATGTCGAAGCGCTTGCGTTCGTAGACGACGAAACGGCCGTCCGGCGACAGCTGCGGATGATCGGCCCATTCGAGCTTGAACACATCGAGCGGCGCAAAAATTTCCGGATCGGCCGGTGCGCTCACTGGCTCGGCGCCCGTGGCCGTAGCGGCGACGACGAGCAGGGCGGCGCTGAGCGCGAGTGCGTGCATGGCGATTTTCCGTGGCGGGTGAGGCCGCATTCTGCCACGCCTGAACAATGCGGCGGTGCTTCCTGCATGGCGGGCAACGGGATCGCGCAGTTCCGGGAACCCGGCGGCTTGCGTATGATCCAAGTTATCGTCTGCCGGCATCGGCCATGGAGATCGCATCATGAACTTGTCCTCTTGTGCTTTAGCCCTGGGCCTGGTCGTTTTTTCCGGCGCGGTGCTGGCCGGCGAACGGCCACATCTAGTGAAGGTCGCAGATCTGCCCAAATGGTGGGTGGTGGCGCATGCGGACGACGCGCAAGTGCCCCCAAACGGGAAAAATCTCACCGCACCGACTTGCGCTGCGGTATCGTTCCGTATCAATCGCGGCGGCGCCATCGGTGATGTCAAACTTGAGAAAATCGTTCCGGAAGGCGATTTGAGTCAAGTCGCGGTCAGCAGCATTCGCGCACTGCACTACGTCGCGGCCGCGCAGAACGTCGGCAAGGATCCCGTCTACACCTATCAAATACTGTTGTTCAATGCGCCGGACGTGAAGGCCAATCCCGGGCTGTTCGCGGAAAAGCAGCGTATCTACGACCAATGCAAGCTCGAGGACTTCAAGCTGCCGGCAAGCTTGATGTAATCGATGATCGTCGCCTGTTCCGGTCCCGACACAGCGGATTTCGGCAGCGGATATTGAAGTGGCCTATAATCTCCGGCCCCGACGACGGGTCGGGCGCTTGCGCTTTGCGCACGAATTCGTTTCAGGAGTCACCCATGAGTATCGAAGAACTGGAAGTTATCGCCCAGGCGATGGTTGCGCCGGGCAAGGGCATCATCGCGATCGACGAATCGAACGCCACGATCAAGAAGCGCTTCGATTCGGTCAAGATCGAAAGCACCGAGGAAAACCGCCGCGCCTATCGCGAAATGCTGCTGACGGCGCCCAAGCTCAGCGAACATATTTCCGGCGCGATCCTGTATGACGAAACCATTCGTCAGTCGACCAAGGCCGGCGTGCCCTTCACCAAGGTCATGCTCGACAACGGCATTCTGCCGGGCATCAAGGTCGACAAGGGTGCGCAGGCGCTGGCCGGGTTTCCCGGCGAGCTGATCACCGAAGGCCTCGACGGCCTGCGCGATCGCCTCGCTGAATACGCCAGGCTCGGCGCCAAGTTCGCCAAGTGGCGCGCGGTCATCACGATCGGCGAGGACATGCCGAGCGGCACCTGCATCGAAGCCAATTGCCATGCGCTCGCGCGCTATGCGGCGCTGTGCCAGGAAGCGGGCATCGTGCCGATGGTCGAACCCGAAATCCTGATGGACGGCGATCACGATATCGAAGTGTGCTACGACGTGACCGAGGCGACCTTGCGTTCGCTGTTCGGTTCTCTGTACGAGCAGAACGTCATGCTCGAAGGCACCATCCTCAAGGCGAGCATGGTGATTTCCGGCAAGAGCTGCCCCGAACAGGCCAGCGTCGACGAGGTTGCCGAAGCGACCGTGCGCTGCCTGAAATCCTCCGTACCGACCCTGCTGCCCGGCATCGTGTTTCTTTCCGGCGGACAATCCGACGAACAATCCACCGCGCATCTGAATGCGATGAACCAGATGGGTCCGCATCCGTGGCCGTTGAGTTTCAGCTACGGCCGCGCGATGCAATCGGCGGCGCTCAAGCTGTGGTCGAAAGATCTGGTCAAGAACTTCGCCGAGGCGCAGAAGATCGTGTCTTCGCGCGCGAAAGAGAACGGCCTCGCCGCGCTTGGCCAGTGGCACAAGGCGGCCAAAGCCGCATAGTTCTCACTGCCGTAAAATGTCGCAAACAAACGGAAGCTTCCCGGTTCCGTTGGTTTAGGACCGTTCAAAAAAGAGGGCCGCTTGTGCGGCCCTCTTTAATGATTGCTTTCACACCATCAGGCGATGCGCTTGATGACACCAGATCATCATCAATGCTTCCTGACCGTTACCGTCTTCGTAGCTGAGCTGTTCGCGTTATTGCTGTCGGTCACTTTCTCGGTCACCGAATAGCTGCCCGGCGCACTATAGGTATGGCTCGGATTGGTCGCGGTCGACGTGCCGCCGTCGCCGAAGGTCCAAACGTGAGCGTTGATCGTGCCGCTGCTGTCGGTCGAACTGTCGGTGAACGTGACCACAAGACGACTCGCCACGTAGCCGAAACTGGCCGTCGGACCGCCGCCACCGCCACCGCCGCCGGTGACGACCACATGGGATATATCGCACCGGTTCGTATCGTTCGACCAGGTGCTTTGCATTGCAAACGTACCGGTAGCCATGACCACGTTGGCGCTGGCGCCTTGACCGGAGGAAATCCACGCGCATTCGTCGGCGTTTTCCTGACCGCTGCTGTGATTGGTCCAACCGCCGGCCGGGTTCTGGTCGGTGATGGTCTCGGCGTATTCATGGCCATTGACGATCGAGAAGCCGTCCAGGTTACCTGCTGCGCCCGCATTTACGAAGTTCTGGCCGCAACTGGCGCCGAGATCGAGCACGTAGGGCATATTCGTGAACGCCACGTCGCCCACCGTCGAGGACGCACCGACATCGCCGTTCCAATCGTGCCACGCACAAAAACTGCCGCTGGCACCGAAGCCATCCGGATGCGTGCCGGACGGCGACAGGATCACGTACTGCGCGAAACGGTTCGATGCGGGCGTGGTGTTGCCGAAGTGTGTTGCGGCCTTGACCGCCTCCTGTCCGAGCTGCAGAGCAGTGGCTTGCGTCGGCGAAGCCACCGAATTGTCGTACCAGATACCGGCAAATGCGCCAGTAGGGGCGGGATATCCGACATGCGTTGCGCCGGTGGACGGGCACGTCGTTGCGTTCGTCGCAACGCCGGGGCCGTCGCAGTACTGCGTCATCACACCGGACCACAACTCATTGTTCGTGCCGACGCCCTTGAAGACATTTTGCAGATATGGCACGGCGCCGCCGGCGTCGTTGGACAGCGTCACATTACCGCTGCTGTCGGTACCAATCGTTCCCCATTGGCTACCGTAGACGACCAGATAGACCTTCGGCGTGCCGCTGGTGACGCCGATGCCGTCGACTCCGCCGCCGTAGGCGAGCGTCTTTGAGGCAGTGCGGCCGCCCGGGCTGGCATGGCTCGTGGCCCACTCTTTCATATGTTGCCAGGCCTCCTGCGTGGGCGCTGGCCCATGGCGATACGGATGTCCGGCAGCCGGAGAATAGGGGTTCTCATCGTTGCCGGCGGCGAACCCCGTGCCGACTGCAAGGCAGCCGAACGTGAGCGCCACAGCGGCCGCAATGACGGATGTAGCGGT
>NZ_DATBQK010000146.1:0-7448 GCF_036560865.1 Rudaea sp. | reverse complement strand
TCGATCGTGGTCGGCGGCTTTTCGCCGGACTCGCTCGCCGGACGCATCGCCGACTGCACCTCCAAGCTCGTGATCACCGCTGACGAAGGCCTGCGCGGCGGCAAGAAAGTGCCGCTCAAGGTCAACGTCGACGAGGCGCTGACCAAGCCCGGCACCAACACGGTTGAAACCGTACTTGTGGTCAAGCGCACCGGCACGCCGGTGGCGATGCAGGCGCCGCGCGACCGCTGGTGGGATGCGCTGATGGCGACGCAAAGCGCCGAGTGCGCGCCCGAAGCGATCGGCGCCGAAGATCCGCTGTTCATTTTGTATACTTCAGGTTCGACCGGCAAACCCAAGGGCGTGCTGCACACGACCGGCGGCTACGGCGTATTCGTGGCTTACACGCACGAATGCGTATTCGACCTGCGTGAGAACGACGTCTACTGGTGCACGGCCGACGTCGGCTGGGTCACCGGCCACAGCTATATCGTCTACGGCCCGCTGGCGAACGGCGCGACTTCGCTGATGTTCGAGGGCATTCCGAGTTATCCCGATTCGGGCCGCTTCTGGCAAGTCGTCGACAAACATCAGGTGACCCTGTTCTATACCGCGCCGACTGCGATCCGCGCGCTTATGCGCGAGGGTGAAGCGCCGGTGAAAAAGTGGAAACGCACGAGCTTGCGCCTGCTCGGCAGCGTCGGCGAGCCGATCAATCCCGAAGCGTGGGAGTGGTACTACCGCGTCGTCGGCGACAATCGCTGCCCGATTGTCGATACCTGGTGGCAGACCGAAACCGGCGGCATCCTGATTAGCCCGCTGCCGGGTGCGATCGCGACCAAACCCGGTTCGGCGACCAAACCGTTTTTCGGGGTGCAACCCGCGATAGTCGACGCCAACGGCAAAATCCTCGAAGGCGAGGCCGAGGGCAATCTGATCCTGACCGATTCCTGGCCCGGCCAAATGCGCACGGTGTACGGCGATCACGAGCGTTTCATCGACACTTATTTCAAGACCTATCCGGGCAGCTACTTCACCGGCGACGGTGCGCGCCGCGATGCCGACGGCTACTACTGGATCACCGGTCGCGTCGACGACGTGATCAATGTCTCCGGGCATCGCATTGGCACTGCCGAAGTCGAAAGCGCGCTGGTCGACCACCACGATGTTGCCGAGGCCGCCGTGGTCGGCTGCCCGCACGATATCAAGGGCCAGGGCATTTACGCCTATGTCACGCTCAAGGCCGGCGTCGAAGCGACCGATGCGCTGCGCAAGGAATTGATTGCGCACGTGCGCAAGCAAATCGGTCCGACCGCCACGCCGGATTATCTGCAATGGGCGCCGGGCTTGCCGAAAACGCGTTCGGGCAAGATCATGCGCCGTATCCTGCGCAAGATCGCCGAGAATGCGCCGGACCAGCTTGGTGATATATCCACCCTGGCCGATCCGTCGGTGGTGAAGAATCTGGTCGATACGCGGCTCGTGCGCTGAGCCTTGGCGGTCGCGGCGGAAGCTTGTAGTCCAAAGCCAGAGCGGAGCTCCTTGACGATTCGCAGGCCTTGCTCAAGCATGCGCGCATGCGCACGCTTGCCGCCGCCGACTTTGTTCCCCGCGAACCACCCGCGGCGCTCGCCGACGGTGAAATCCATTTGTGGTTTTTTCCACAATGCGGCATCACTGGTGCCACGGGCAGAAACGCACAGCATTGCCTGCGCGAGTTGCTGGCGTCTTATCTGCACATCGACGCGCGCGACTTGCCTATCCAGCGCGATACCCATGGCAAGCCGTTCCTCGCCGGCCTGGCCGATGGCGCGACGCTGCAGTTCAATCTGGCGCATTCGGGCAAGGCGCTGCTGGTCGGCGTCAGTCGCAATCAGGTGCTCGGTGTGGATCTGGAAACCGGGCAGCGCACGCGTCCCTGGCTTGCACTCGCGCAACGTTATTTTGCGGGTGCAGAAGCCGCCGCGCTCATCGCCTTGCCGCCGGCACTGCAGGCGTCCGCATTTCTTGATCTGTGGAGTTGCAAGGAAGCCGTGCTCAAGGCCCTCGGTCGTGGTATCGCGTTCGGCCTGCATCGGCTGAGCTTTGCGCTCGATACCGACGGTGCAGTGACGCACCTCGCGCAGATCGACGATGAGGCCGGCACGCCGGCGCAGTGGCACGTGTTGCGGCTCAGGCCCGAGAGTGGTACCTGCGGCGCGCTGGCCTGGCACGGACCGGCGCGCAGCGTGCGCGCATTCCGGCAGGCGAGCAGCGGCAACGATGCGCTGCCGCCCGTGCCTCACCCTTAACTGCAACGATGCCGACGCCTTTTCCGTCATTATGACAATGAACCGCAGCGCTGATGCCGAGCTCGCCGGCGCGACCGAGGTCGCGGGCTTTGCGCAGGACATCGACGCGATGACCTTGGTGCGTGCACAGCGCGGCGACATGGCTGCATTCGCGGTCTTGTACGCGCGCTTCGGCCGGGCTTGCTACGGTTTGGCTCTGCGGCTCGTCGGCAACGCGCCGCAGGCTGAGGATCTGGTGCAGGAGGTATTTTTGAAACTCATCGAAACCATTCGCAGTTTTCGCGGCGATGCGCCGTTCGGAGCCTGGCTCAAGCGCATGACCGTGAACGCGGCGATCGATCAGTTGCGCGGACGCAAGCGCTTTGCCGACGCCGATCCCGACGAGATGTTCAGCCAGCTCGCGGCCGTCGACGCAGCGCCCATGCAGAGCATCGACGCGTGGACCCTGCTGCAGCAACTGCCGCCGCGCGCGCGTGCCGTGGTCGTGCTGCACGAACTCGAAGGCTACACGCATGCCGAGCTCGCCGCGCTGTTCGGACAAAGCGAGAGTTACTCGAAGTCGATTCTCGCGCGCGCGCTGCAGCGTCTGCACGCATACGTCGCGCCGGCCGCAGGTCAGCCGACATGAAGAACTCCATGGAATTTCCGCTGCTCGCGCAACATTTGCAGGCCGCGGCGCTGGCCCAACCCGAACCGCCCGTCGATCTGTGGACGCGCATCGCGCAGGCGCACGCACGACGCCGTGCGCAGCGTGCCCGCTTGCGCTACGCCGGCGGCGCGCTGGTCGCCGGTCTGCTGTGTGCGCTGGCCGTCGCCGGCATGCGCTGGCATGGCGGAGCTGCGCATGGCGACGAGAATATCGATTGGCAGGCGCGCGCGCAGGCGCTGGAACTGCAGCTTGCAGCGCTCGATCACGCGCAGACCGCGGCGACCATGGTCGATGCCGGCGATGTGGAAGCCGAACTGGCCCACGTCGATCGTCTGCTGCAGACGGCCTACGATCATGCATCGTATACAAATGAACTTGTCCCCTTGTGGAAACGGCGCAGCGAACTGCTGAACACCCTGATCGTCGCGCGCAAACAGGGGCTTGCGCTGACGCGCATTTAGAAAGAGGAGCCTGCAATGTTGCAAAAACTTGGTTTGATCATGGCCATGGGCGCAAGCTCGTTCGCCTTTGCCGCCGATACCGGCGCCGGAGCGACCACACTGGCGACCGTGAATGCGACCGCGACCGCGCCGATCGTCGCGCAACGCCTGCGCGAGGAAATGCACCAGATGCTGATGCGTCTGGCGACCTCCGGCGCGCTCGGCGCGCATCCGGAACAGGTCGCGCTGGCGCTCGACGAACCGGCGCAGCGCGCGATCAATCTGGGCCTGCTCGTCGACGCGACCAATGCCAACAACGCGCGCGCCGGGTTGCGCGTGCTCGGCGCGACACCGGGCAGCACCGCCGAGCAACTCGGCGTGCATCCGGGCGACGTCGTCGTGGCGGTAAACGGCCAGTCGCTGCGCGATCTGGGCGCCGACGACAATGGCCGCGCACTCGCTGCGACCGTCCTGAAATCGAGCATCGAGTCGCTGCCCGACGGAGCGCCACTGCAGCTCGACGTACAGCGCGGCAGCGAACGCCTCGCGCTGAATGCGCCGGTGCAGAGCGTGCAGCTGCCGGCGCTGCGCCTTGGCCTCGGCAGTGCAGCGACGGCGTCAGCCGATCAACCGCTGACTGTGGCAACGACGAACAACGAGCAAGGCTGCGCCCGCATCAGCAAGCTCGATCTCGCGCCACGACAGAAGCAGTTGTACGGCGCGACGATCCTGCTCGTGGACGGGGTGACTCCGGGGCCACACAACGCTTCGACCTATCGCGTCGAAGCCGGCACCCATCAGTTGCTGGTTGCCGAGCGGATTCCAACCCGGATCATGGGGCTCGGCGAGATCGCCTCGCTGCGCAACAGCAAGCCCAAATCGCTGACCGTCACCATCGCACCGAACACGACCGTTATGATCGCGGCGCATTTCAACGAGGATCGCGCGTCACGGCTCAGCGACGGTGGTTATTGGGATCCGGTCGCGTGGAAGGAAATACCCGAAGCATGTCCATGACAACGGCACGCCGTGTCGTGTAGAGGGAACTTTAAACACGCACGGCCTGTCTTAGCAAGCACACTCCCACAGGAAGTCTCCTCCACAAGGACGTGGTTTCTTTCCCCCGCTGTCCTGCGCTTCGCGAGCGTGCGTTATGCTTGGGCGCATGCTTTTTTTCCGCACCCTACACCGCGCCTGTATCGGCTGCCTGAGCGCTGCGCTGGTGTTTCTACCGGTCTGCGCGGATGCCGCGCGCGGCAAACCGCCGGTGACCGCAGCGCAACCCGCCACGCCCGCGACCGCACTGTTTTCCGACACGTTCCGCAAGGTGATCGAACAAGGTGTCGCGAACGGCGCCTATCGCACCGTCGCCGTCGGTGTGATCGACGGCAAACAAACGCAGAAACTGTACTTTGGCCATCGCGACGGCGCCACGACGCCGGCCGCCGACGATGACAGCCAGTTCGAGATCGGCGCGCTGAGCGAAGTGTTCACCGGCTTGCTGCTTGCCGAGGCGGCGCTCGAGGGCAAGCTGCGCCTGCGCGATCCACTGCGCAAATATCTGCCCGCGGACTTCCCGTTTGCCGAGGCACGCGTCGGAGATATTTCCCTCGACGCACTCGTCACCCAGCATTCGGGACTGCCACCGCAGCCGACCAGCCTGTTTCCGGCCGACGTGGATGATCCGTACATCGACTATGCAGGCGAAGACCTGCTGGCGTTCCTCGCGTTTTATCGCAGCCTTCCGGCGCAGGAAGGCATCGGCTACGGCTATTCCGTGCTCAACGCCGGAATTCTCGGTCACCTGCTCGGCCGCATCTACACCGCGCCCTACACCGAGGTGCTGACGCGCAAGATACTCGCGCCGCTCGGTCTCAAACACACCAGCCCGCGCGACGACGCAACCCTGTTGCCTGGCCATGCACGCGGCGAAAGCGCGGCACACTGGCACTATGGCGTGCTCGCCGGCGCCGCGAGCCTGCGCTCGAGCTTGCCCGACCTGCTCCAATTCCTGCAGCACAATCTGACGCCAGGCGATTCGCCGCTGCGCGCCGCGTTGTTGCTCGCCCGGCAAGGGCGCGCCAGTGGCCCGGCCGATCGCATCGGACTGGGCTGGAATGTGCGCGAAGCCGCTGCGGGCGAAACCACTTGGCCGCTGGTCTGGCGCGCGAGCGAGACGGCGGGCTTCAGCACCTTTGTCGGTTTCCGCACCGATCGGCAGAGAGCGATCGTACTGCTTGGCAACGCCGCGGAGGATCTCGCCGGCCTCGGCATCGCCTGGCTCAACGACGAGCTGCCGCCACCGGCGCCGCACGGCTATGTCGCAACTGCGTCAAAAGACGTCGCCGCCTATTCCGGGCTTTACGAAATTTCTCCGGGCAGCGATCTGATCGTGCGCGCGCACGATGGTGCGCTGAGCCTGCAACTGCCCGGCCTGCTGCCACAACGCCTGCATGCCGTGGACAAGGACGTTTTCGTCGCCAGGGTTGGCGTGCTGGGTGCGACCTTCATGCGCAACGTCGATGAAATCACCGGCCTGGTTCTGCACCTCAACGGCAACCATGCCTCGGCGCGGCGTCTGAGCGAACGCGCACCGCAGGTGGCACACACGCCAATCGAACTGCATGGCGGCAAGCGCGATGAGTTTCTCGGCGACTACAGTCTGGATGCGAATACCTGGATGCGCGTCGCGAAGCACGCCGACACCCTCAGCGTGCAGTTGACCATGAGCGAGCGCCGCGTCATTTTCGCCTATGCGCCGGACCGTTTCGCCGATGCGGATGGAGCGGTGGATCTGCTGTTCAGGCGCGACGGCAACGGCCGTATCGTCGGAGCCACGCTCGATCTCGCCGGCACCCAACGCAGCGCCATTCCCCTTCGCCGAATGCCACCCGGAAGACCCGCGCCATGACCCGACTCAGCGTCAACGTCAACAAGATCGCCGTGCTGCGCAATTCGCGCGGTGCCGACGAACCCGATATCTGCGCCGCTGCCGCGGCGTGCATTGCGGCAGGCGCAGCCGGCATCACCGTGCATCCGCGTCCCGATCAGCGCCATATCCGTGCGCACGATGTGCGTGCGTTGAAGGCATCGATCGGCAACCGGGTCGAATACAACATCGAAGGCAACGCGTTCGCAGCCGCGCGTGGCAGCTATCCGGGTTTCCTGAGTCTGGTTGCGGAAACGCGGCCGACGCAATGCACCCTGGTGCCCGACAACGACGCGCAGATCACCTCCGATCACGGTTTCGATTTGCGCGTGGATGCACCGCGTCTGCGACCGCTGATCGCCGAACTCAAGCAATGCGGCGCGCGCGTCAGCCTGTTCATCGACGCCGATGCGGCGCAGATCGAACGCGCCGCCGACGCGGGTGCGGATCGAGTGGAAATTTATACCGGGCCCTACGCAGCGGCATTTGCGCGCGGCGATTTTCGGCGTGAGCTGGAGCAATGCGTGCGCGCCGCGGAAACGGCGCGGGCCGCCGGGCTTGGCGTCAACGCCGGCCACGATCTGAGCCAGGCGAATCTCGACAGCTTGATGGCGGCGATCCCCTTTCTCGCCGAAGTCTCGATCGGCCACGCGCTGATCGGCGAAGCTCTTTACGCAGGACTTGACGCGACCGTGCGCGCGTATCTGCGCATTCTGTCCAGGCAGGCAGCCTGACGCCGCAGCCCGGTGACTTGACTTGCGGGTCGACAAGCGGAATAAAAAAAGCCGCATTGCTGCGGCTTTTTTTGTGCGCAAAACGACCGACTATTGCGAGGCACCGCGTGCCGGCAGGAATCCGATCTTGGTCATGCCGGCGTTTTTCGCATCGGCCATCACCGTGGCGACGAGCTGATATTTCGCGGTCTTGTCGGCCTGGATCTGCAACTCCGGTTGCGGGTTCTTCTGCGAGGCGACGCGCAACTGCGCTTGCAAGCCGTCTTCGGTCAGTGGTTCGTCGTTCCAATAGAACTGTCCGCTGGTTCTGACCGACAGCACGATCGGATCCGGCGGGTTGTCGATCTGCGGCGGCGGATTTGGGGCCGGCTGCGGAAGGTCGATCTTGATCCGGTGGGTCAAGATCGGCGCGGTGATCATGAAGAT
>NZ_DATBQK010000145.1:0-7888 GCF_036560865.1 Rudaea sp. | reverse complement strand
GGCGGCGCCGCTCGGCGAAATGGAACGCGCGCTCGACCTGCTCGCCTCCTTGCGCCTGTGCGCCAACGTGCCCGGCCAGTGGGCAATCGTGCCGTCGCTGACCGGCCCCGACACGATCTCGCCGCTGACCGCGCCGGGCGGCCGTTTGTACGAAACCCGCCGCGCGGTGATCGACGCCTGCGCGCAGAGTCGCTTCCTCGACCTGGTTGCGCCACGCGGTTCGCTGTATGCGTTCCCAAGCGTGAACACGACCCTGCTGCCGCACTTCGACGACGAAAAATTCGCGCTCGACCTGCTCGAAAGCGAAGGCGTGCTCGTGGTGCCCGGCTACGGTTTCAACTACGCGCGGCGCAACCACTTCCGCACCACCTTGCTGCCGCAAGCCACGCAGATGCGCGACGTGTTTGCGCGCATCGAACGCGTGCTGGAGCGCATGGCTGTGGCGCAGTCGAAGCAGCGGCAGGTTGCCTGACGACGCGGCGGCAGTTCCTGCGCACGGCACTGACTGGCCTCGTGCCCGCGTCAGCATTGATGAATGAGTCGCGCCAGCGCTTTCTCGCGCTCGGTGATTCGTACACGATTGGCGAAGGCGTAGCTCAGCATGATCGCTGGCCGGCGCAGCTTGCCGCCGCGTTGCAGCAACGGGATGTCGGCATCGAGACCCCGGAAATTCTTGCGCGCACCGGCTGGACCACGGACGAGCTCGCCCACGCGATGCGGCAGCACACGTTTCATCCGCCGTATGCGCTGGTGACGCTGCTGATTGGCGTCAACAATCAATATCGCGGGCGCGACCTCGCCAACTATCGCGAGGAGTTCGGCGCTTTGCTCGCACGCGCGATCGATCTCGCCGGCAACCGACCGCAGCATGCGATCGTGATTTCGATCCCCGACTGGGGCGCGACGCGGTTCGGCCGCGAAAGCGGGCGCGATACCGCAAAAATTGCACGCGAGATCGATTTGTACAATACGGCAAATGCGCAAATTTCCCGATCACTGCATGCGCACTACGTAGACGTGACGGCGCCTTCGCGCGCCGGCGGCGATGCGCCGGACATGCTTGTCGACGACGGTCTGCATCCGTCCGCAGCCATGTATCGGCGCTGGACCGATGCGATCCTGCCGGTCGCGGAGAACGCGCTGTCATCGCACTGACGCTTGCGCGAAACAACGTTTTTACGGCTTGAACACAGGGTGCGCGCGCCATTGATAACGCGGCGGCCGGCCCTATGTTCGGTATGATCTTTCCCGTCTGATCGCCCGGAACCTACCATGCCGCTCAACGAAACCACGCGCACCCGCATCGAAACCCTGCTCAAGCAGAATCCCGTCGTATTGTTCATGAAAGGCAATCCGCAGCAGCCGCAATGCGGCTTCTCCGCCGCCGCGTCGGGCATGCTCAACGAACTGCTGCCGGACTACGCGACCGTCGACGTGCTGCAGGACGCGGAAATCCGCGAAGGCATCAAGCAATACGGCAACTGGCCGACGATTCCGCAGCTTTACGTCAAGGGCGAACTGGTCGGCGGCTCGGATATCGTGCAGTCGATGTATAACAGTGGAGAATTGCAGGAATTGTTCGGCCTGCCCAAACCCGACCGCACGCCACCGAGCATCACGATCACCGACAAGGCCGCCGCCGCGATTCGTAGCGCGCTGGTCGACGCCGAACCGGGCCTGGCCTTGCATCTGGCCATCGACGCGCGCTTCCAGCCGCAGTTCCATCTGGCCGAACCCGGCGACGACGAAGTCCGTGCCGAATCGAACGGCATCGACATCCTGATGGACGTCGCCACCGCGCAGCGCGCGCGCGGCATCCGCATCGACTGGGCCGAGACGATGCAGGGCGCGGGCCTGGCGATCGACAACCCGAACGCGCCGGCCGCGGTGCAGGAACTGTCCGTGCAGGATTTGCAGCAGCGCCTCGCAGCGGGCGACATCACCCTGGTCGATGTGCGTCCCGCCGACGAGCGCGAGCTCGCCGCGCTGGCGCAGCCGTTCCGCACACTCGACAACGGCGTCGCATCGCTTGCCGACCTGCCCAAGGATGCGCCGCTGGCGTTCCTCTGTCACACCGGCAACCGCAGCGCACGCGCTGCCGAGCAGTTCCGCGCGCTCGGTTATAAAAAAGTATACAACGTCGCCGGGGGCATCAGCGCGTGGTCGCGCGAGGTTGATTCTTCGGTTGCGCAATACTGAGCGCAATCGCGCGTTTCGCCTGCGGCGCGTATCTCGCTGCTCGTCATCCCGCGCAGAGCGGCTTAAGCCCTCCCCTTCAAGGGGAGGGTTGGGTGGGGATGGTGTCGCTCATCCTTTCTTAGCCCGTCATTCCTGCGAAAGCAGGAATCCAGTGTCTTTGCTTTGCTTGTGTGTTTTAGACGAGAAGCTTTCACTCGCCTGCGGCGAGCGACCCACTTTTGGCATCGCCCAAAAGTAGGCAAAAGGCTAGGCGCCTGACGCGGTGTTCCGATTCGCATCGTGCGAATCAGAATGCCCTGTGCTTCTCGGCTGCGACGGGGTTCGCTTGATGTACATCCGTGTACATTCGCTCACGCGCGCGCATCGTGCGCGCGCCCCTACGGGCATTCTCCGCCGCAGCCTGCGATGCTCGGCACCGCGAAGGGCGCCGCTTGTTGCACGAATCCGTCCATCCCTGGACTACGCTGGGGCCGATGGACTTCAAGTGTACGTTGGTCTGTTCAATTGTATACACGCACCCAAAATCTGGTGATAATTCCAAGCTAGGCATCACAACATGCAGCGAGACAAATGATGGATTACTTCCAAGGTGTGGTTACTGAGTTCTTGCGTGCTAATCGCTCGACCTTCGTCAATACGGAATATCTCATTCAACTCGACGAGGGAAAGACACCCTTGAAAGGTAGACACTGGTATTGTGACGCTCTTGCGGTAAATTTTGAAGACTCCACCGTCAATCTCTGCGAGACCACCTATTCAAAAACGATGAGTGCACTGCTCAGTAGGCTGCAGGGTTGGGCTACGAATTGGAGCGGGGTTTGTGAGGCAATCGCCAGGGACAGTAAACTTGTGGGTATTTGGCGATACCAACCTTGGCTGTTCGTTCCCGAAGAAGGCAAAGACTTGCTCCTCCGCAAACTTGCGGCCTTGAAGCTGCAACCTCTAGCATCAGCAATGCCTGTCCCTCAAATTCAGACGCTTGAGTCAGTCGCTCCGTGGAACTATTGCACTTGGGACCGAAAGTAATTGGTTAACGGTGACACCTAAACAATTCGTCCAAGCGGGCGCGCATTCTTCGCTCCGCTTAACTCAAGCGTTGGCGACTAGCACGCAACATCCCACAACAACGTATGCTCGGTTGGCACATCAGCGTTTACAGGCAGCAGAATGGAGGGGCATCGCCCGCCTCATTCGAGGCGTCGCACGGAACACGCTTGGCCGTGTGGCAAGCAGGATTGCACGGACTCGATTGGATCGAGGAATTGGTAACACACAAGAGAGCACTCAGCCTCGGCGGCCATGGCTATCCCCTAGAGTTCACAGCCATGACACGGCATCTGAAAGCTCAACTAATCGATGGCCCCCCGGGTGCCAGGGAGAGGTGGATCTTCGAGCTCGGGGACATTTTGTCCGAAGGGTGGGCGGGCAAAACTTTACGAGATCTTGAGGCACTACATTCATGTCAGCCAGACGAATGGCTTCTAATACAAGCATGGGACGAAAGTTAGCCCGTAGCCCGTAGGCTGGACTGCAAAGCCCAGCCTTCAAGAGACAAGCGATAGTTCCGTTCATCGACAATAGTGGATGAAGATGAAGCACGCTGGACTTGTCAACCCAACCTACGCTCCGCCAGCGCAGTCCATGGATGGACGGATTCGAGCAACTAACGGCGCCTTCCGCGGTGCCGAGCATCGCAGGCTGTGGCGGAGAATGCCCGCCGGGGCGCGCGCACGATGCGCGCGCGTGAGCGAACGCACAGGGACGTGCGTCAAGCGAACCCCGACGCAGCCGAGAAGCGCAGGGGATTCTGATTCGCGGGATGCGAATCAGAACACCGCGTCAGGCGCCTAGCCTTTTGGTTACTTTTGCGCAATGGCAAAAGTAACTCGCTCGCCGCAGGCGAGTGAAAGCTTGTGCTTCTACAGTCAAACGGCAAAGCAAAAACGCTGGATTACACGCGGCTCCTGCCGCGCGCCCTGCGGGCCGTTCACTGCGCGAATGTTCGCTCCGACATCCTGCCTGTGCAGTCTCGCCTGCGCAGGAATGACGAGCAAGGGCGACCCCTCTCCCGGCGCTGCGCGCCACCCTCTCCCGCAAGGGGAGAGGGGAACTCCAGGATATCAGGAGGTGGAAACCCCAAACAAACTTCCGATTGCGGCGGTTGCCGCCATCGCCAGTGCACTCCAGAACAACACGCGCAGCGCGCCGAGTGTCACTGGCGCGCCGCCCGTGCGTGCGGCGACGGCGCCGAGCACGGCGAGCGAAATCAGCGATGCGATTGCGACCGGCCATATCATGTGCGTGGGTGACGCCAGCAACACCGCGATCAACGGCAAGGCCGCGCCGACCGCAAAACACAGCGCGGAGGTGAACGCCGCCTGCAGCGGCCGCGGCTGCAGTTCGTCGGTGAGTCCGAGCTCGTCGCGCAGATGCGTGCCGAGTGCGTCGTGCGCGGTGAGTTGATCGGCGACTTGTTCGGCGAGCGGACGATCGAGCCCGCGGCCGATATAGATATTGACCAATTCGACGTGCTCGCCGTGTGCGTCGGTCGCAAGTTCCTTGCGTTCAAGTTCGCGCTCGGCGTTCTCGGTGTCGGCCTGCGAACTGACCGAAACATACTCGCCCGCGGCCATCGACAGCGCGCCGGCGACGAGGCCGGCGACGCCCGCGATCAGCACATTGCTGCGCGTCGCTTCGGCGCTGGCCACGCCGATGACCAGGCCCGCGGTCGACAGGATGCCGTCGTTTGCGCCGAGCACGGCCGCGCGCAGCCAGCCGATGCGGTCGTTCTTGTGGCGCTCGCGATGGCGTCTCACCTTTGCGACCGTCTCTGATCGCAAAGATTGCAAAGCGGCCATCCACGGCCGCACTGTTCAATGAGGTCTGCGGCACACACCGGTTATAGCTCGTGCTCGCCGCCCAAATCGTCGTCGTCGGCGTCCTCGACCTCGAAGCGCAGATGCTTGACGCTGCGCCCGTGACGACGCACCAGCTTCAAGGCCTCGATGCCGACCTTGATGTGTTTTTCGACATAGTTGACGGTGACCGACTTGTCGCTGGCTTCGGTCTTAACGCCTTCGGGAATCATCGGTTGATCGGAGACAAGCAGCAGCGCGCCGGACGGAATGTGGTTGGCGAAACCGGCGGCGAAGATCGTCGCGGTTTCCATGTCCACCGCCATGCTGCGCGTGCGGCGCAACAGATCCTTGAAGCGTTCGTCGTGTTCCCAGACGCGACGATTGGTGGTGTAGACGGTGCCGGTCCAGTAGTCGTGGCCGAGATCACGGATCATCGTCGACACCGCGCGCTGCAGCTGGAACGCGGGCAACGCGGGCACCTGCGGCGGCAGGTAATCGTTCGATGTGCCCTCACCGCGGATCGCCGCGATCGGCAGGATGAAATCGCCGATCGCGTTCTTGCGCTTCAAGCCGCCGCACTTGCCGAGAAACAGCGCGGCCTTGGGCTGGATCGCCGAGAGCAGGTCCATCACGGTCGCCGCATTCGGCGAGCCCATGCCGAAGTTGATCAGGGTGATGCCGTCTGCGGTCGCGTTCGGCATCGCCCGGTCGGCACCCTTCACCGGCACGCCGTGCCACTTGGCGAACAGCTCGACGTAGTTGCCGAAATTGGTCAGCAGGATGTGCTCGCCGAACTCGGCCAGCGCGGTGCCGGTGTAGCGCGGCAGCCAGTTTTGCACGATCTCTTTTTTGTCTTTCATTGTGTTTTCCCGCTGGGGCGTCTAACGAAATCGTCGCGAGCGAAGAGAATTTGCACGTCGCCGGAGCGCAGGAACCGGAGTGTACACGCCAGTACATGAGGATTCCGAGCACCGCCGGCGCGCAAATTATCGAGCGCAGCAGATTTCGTTAGACGCCTTGGTTGCCGATGACGACACATCGGCGGAATGACAGGTCTCAATTCGTCAAGCTAAGTTTAGTCCATAGAGTCCTTCCTCCGCGAAGCGGGGAAACATCGGCAGGATTGCCGATGTTTGCAGCGAATGCTGCCCGCAGGGCGGGCCATATGGACATGGCGAGTACTAGGTGGCGCAGCCGGAAGGGGGCGCTTTTTGACCTTCGGATGAACCGGCGTACCTGCCTCGATATTCGATTTGCCCCCTTTCGCCCTTTGGGCACTTTCCCCCGCACGCGGGGGAAAGAACTACCTCGCACCGCAGCGCAGCTTTGCTTTTCCGTCGTCGCGGGGGATGATCGGGTTCGAATACAAAACCATCGTCATCCCGGCGAAAGCCTGGATCCAGCGGCTTTGATTTTCAGGGGATTGCAAAGGCATTGGATTCCGGCTTTCGCCGGAATGACGCGCCAGGAGCAACCTGCTCGGGAGTCACCATGCTCGTCACCTTTTTTCTTGCACTGATCGTCCTTGTCACCCTGCTGTTCCTGGGCCGCGGCTTTCTCGGCTGGCTGGCTGCCGCCGGCATCTGGCTGATCGGCTGGCGCGCGCTGGGCGTGGCCTCACCCCTGCTGTTCGAGATCTGCGTGATCGTGCTCGTCGTGCTCGCCCTGCTGTTCGGCGTGCCCATGATCCGGCGCATGGCGATCACGCGTTTCATCATGCCGATCTTCGCCAAGGTGCTGCCGCGCCTGGGCGATACCGAGCGCATCGCGCTCGAAGCCGGCACGGTGTGGTGGGACGCGGAGTTGTTTTCCGGCAAACCGGACTGGAAGAAGCTGCTCGATTTTCAGCCGCAGAAATTGACTGCGGACGAGCAGGCGTTTCTCGACGGCCCGGTCGCCGAACTCTGCGCGAAACTCGACGACTGGCAGATCAATCAGCTGCGCGATCTGCCGGCCAACGTCTGGGCGTTTCTCAAGGCCAAGGGTTTCTTCGGCATGATCATTCCGAAGGAATTCGGCGGCCACGGTTTTTCCGCGATCGCTCATTCGCGAGTCGTCACACGCATTTCCTCGCGCTCGGTCGCGGCCGCGGTGACGGTGATGGTGCCCAACTCGCTCGGTCCGGGCGAGTTGCTGCTGCACTACGGCACCGACGAACAGCGCAAATACTATCTGCCACGCCTGGCCAAAGGCGACGAGGTTCCGTGCTTCGGTCTGACCGGGCCGGAAGCGGGCTCCGACGCGGCGGCGACACAATCCGAAGGCGTGGTCGAAAAGCGCATGATCGATGGCCAAGAAGTGCTCGGTCTGCGCCTTAACTGGAAGAAACGCTACATCACGCTCGCGCCGGTCGCGACCTTGATCGGCCTCGCCTTCCGCATCAAGGATCCGGATCACTTGCTCGGCGACAAGGAAGACCTCGGCATTTCCTGTGCACTGGTTTCCGCCGATCTGCCCGGTATCGAGATCGGTCAGCGGCACGATCCGATGGGCGTGCCTTTCATGAACGGGCCGATCGTCGGCAACGACGTGTTCGCGCCGCTCGACTGCATCATCGGTGGGCGCGAAGGCATCGGGCAGGGCTGGCGCATGCTGATGGAATGTCTGGCGGCGGGCCGTTCGATTTCGCTGCCCGCACTCAGCGTCGGCGCCGCGCAGATGATGACGCGCATCTGCGGCGCATATGCGACGGTGCGCGAACAGTTCGATACGCCGATCGGCCGCTTCGAAGGCATCGAGGAACCGCTGGCGCGCATCGCCGGCAAGACCTACATGATGAGCGCGACGCGCACGCTGACCTGCGGCGCGCTCGATGCGGGCGAGAAACCCGC
>NZ_DATBQK010000144.1:0-59562 GCF_036560865.1 Rudaea sp. | reverse complement strand
CGAGCGCATCGTCGGGCACGTAGATACCCGAGTTCGCTGACGTGATCGAACTCAGCGGCAGATTCGGCACGACGATCAGATTGGCCATTTCGAGCACCGCGCTGTACTCGACGCGACCATGATCGTAGTCCAGACCGGCGGCGAACTGATTGCGCATGCCGAAGAGTGGCGCCTTGAACACCCATTGCAGCGAACCGCCGTAGCTCAACTGGCGGCGGATACCGATATTGTTGATCGCATCGTAACTGGCCGCCGCGCGATTGCCGTACTGGTCGATCACCGGCGAGCCATCGTTGTTGCACAGGGTCTCAGCGTCGTCGTCGCATTGATTGAAATCGCTCGCGTCGCCGTTGTAGGAGCGCGTATTGACCTGGCGCTTGAACACCGTCGCGGACAGCGACGAGGCGTCGTTGAATTTGTAGCTGCCCTGCGCGTTGATCAGGCTGTAGAAATTCTCGGTGCGGTCGGGTGCGGTGAACACGCTTTGCGGACGAATCAGCAATGCCTGGATCGGCGAGGCGCCATTGCCGTTCAACTTGGTTTCAGCATGCGCCAGGTGCAGATCGAAAGTTGCATTGCTGCCGCGCCAGCTCAGCGTGGCGAGAAAATTCGTCGCGTTGGAATTGGAGTAGTCGCGCCAGCCGGTTTCCTCGAAATGATTCGCCATCAGGTAATAACCCCAGGTGCCGTTGTTCGCGCCGCCCTGCAGCGTCGATTCGCTGCGCCCGAACGAGCCGCCGGAAACCTCGGCGTGCATGCCCGGATCGGTGAACCCGTTCTTGCTGCGGATTTCGATCGCGCCGCCAAGCGTGTTGAGCCCGTAAATCGGATTCGCACCGGAGATCATCGACAGGCTCGAAATCAATTCCTCGGGAATCAGATCCCAGTTCACGCTGTCGCCGAACACCTCGTTGACGCGCACACCGTCCAGATAGACCGAAATGCCTTCCGAGCCGCCGAGCAGCGGCGATGCGGTGAATCCGCGAAATTGCAGGTTCGGCTGCAGCGGATTGTTGGCCGCGGCATTGATCGACACGCCTGTCATGTTGCGGTTCATGTAGTCGGCCACGGACAGCGTCTGCGCGCGATCCAGATCGCCGCTGGTGGTCGATTGCACGTTGTACGGAATCAACGTTTCCGGCAATTCCGCGCCTTGCTGCGGCGTAATGGCAAACACCTTGACCGTGCTCAGCTCGATGGTGTTTTGATCAGCATCGCCCGACGCGCTCGTATCCGCATCCGCCGCCGTGCAGACGCTCGCGCCTGCCAGCAACATCGCGCCCAGCGCAGGCACCAGCGAACGGCGCACGCGCAGGGTGACAGCGGCAGACTTCATTGCGTTGGAGCCTCAGCGGAGTGGTGATGGTGCTGAGGGATAGCAGACCGACGCATCGATGCAAATAGGAAAATTTCCCGACCGCACGCGACGCGCGGTCATGCGCCGGCAGTCGACACAAACTGCGCCATTGCCGACACAGGTTGCGAATGCTTTCTGCGTCGATTCAACCCAGCAGGTTGTGGCGCATGGCCAGGCGCATCAGCTCCACATCACTGCCGACATTGAGCTTCTGCTTGATCAGGGTGTGATAGTTCGCCACGGTTTTCGCGCTGAGGTTCAACGTGCCGGCAATTTCATTGGCCGTTTGCCCGGCGACGATTTGCTGGAAAATCTCGAATTCGCGCGCGGTGAGCTGCTTGAGCGGATCGTCCTCGCCGGCAAGCTTGAACTGCGCGAGTGCCTGCGCGATATCCGGACTGAGAAATATCTTCCCCGCGGCAACTTCGAGCACCGCATGCGCGAGCACGTCCGGCGCGTTGCTCTTGCTCACATAACCGCGCGCACCCAGGCGCATCGCGCGATCGGCGAGCGCTGCATCCTCGTGCATGCTGAACACGATCACCTTGGCCGCCGCTTCGCGCGCGAGCAGCCGGCGCAGGATTTCCAGCCCGCCGGTGTCCGGCATCGACAGGTCGAGCACGGTCACATCGGGCGCGTGCTCGACGAAGCGGCGATAGGCCCCCTCGCCCGTATCCGCCTCGGCAACGATCTCGATCGTCGGATAACGTTCGAGCAGGCGGCGAAATCCCGAGCGCACGATCGCGTGATCGTCGACCAGCATCACGCGCAGACGTGCGCTAGTCATTCTCTTTCTGCCCCATCTGCGCGGAACGGCAGCTTTGCGACGATGCGCGTGCCCGCGCCGGGTCGGCTGTCGATGCGCAGTTCACCGCCGAGCGCCTGCACGCGCTCGCGCATGCCGAGCAGGCCAAAACCCGAGGTTTGCACCCCAGAATCGAAACCAGCGCCATCGTCCGTAAGCGTAACCCTGAGCGCTTGCGCAGTATCCACTTTTCCACTTTGTGTCATAGCGGCCGCGCGCACATCGATGCCAACGTTTTTCGCCCGCGCATGACGGGTGATATTGGTCAGACCTTCCTGGATAAGGCGATAGACCGTTTTGGCAACATCGCCGTCGAGGCCTTCGACCTCGCTGCCGATATGAAACTGACAGGCGGCATCGGCGTTACGCTGGCGAAAGCTGCCAACGAGTTCGGTCAAGGCCGCGCCGAGGCCCAGTTCGCCCAGCGCCGCGGGACGCAAGCGCTGCAGCATGCTGCGCAGCAGGTTCTTGATCTGCGTGGCCGCCTCGACGATCGCAGCCGCACTCTCTCGCGCGGCATCGGGACCAACGTCGTTCCTGTCGGCGACCGCATCGGATCCGGGAGCAGCGCGCTGGATCGCCGCCGCATCGGCGTGGATCGCCGTGATGCACTGGCCAATTTCATCGTGCAACTCGTGCGCGATGCGCGCGCGTTCGTCTTCCTGGGTCTGGATCAGGCGCTGGTTGAGGCGCAGGTTTTCCGCCGTGCTGTGTTCGAGTCTGTCGGCCATGCGATTGAATTCATTGCTCACGCCGGCCAGCTCGGGCAGATCAAACGGCGGCAGACGCATATGCAGATTGCCGCTGCCGAGCTGCTGCAGCGCGTCGCGCACGCGCTCGATCGGACGCATCGCGCGCACGACGGCCCACCAGATCAGCGCATTGGCAAGCACGAAGAACACCAGCAGCAGGCCGAGCAGGCCGCGCGTGACGTTCCAGATTTCGTCCATCTCGTAGGTCGGGTCGGGATGGATGACGATGTCACCGATGCGCACGCCGTCGAACGCAACCGCCTGCGTCGAATCGGGAATCGGCACGAAGGAACGCTGCACCAGCCAGGCGAACCAGCGCGGTGCGCGCAGCTTCTTCGCGCGCGGATCGACGCTGGTTTCCGCCAAGGCACCGGCGTTCGTATAAAAAGATACCTGGACATGATGTACATCGCGCAGTTGCGCCAGCTCGAGCCGCGGCAGGAGATCGTTGTTCTGCCGCCACGCCACTTCGGACACGGCCAGTTGCGCGCCCAGATAGCGCTCGATCAGGTCCGTAGCCGAGTGCATTTCACCGCGGATATCGTTCTGCGCACGGGCGACGATATATACGCCGCCGGCCACGCAGAGCAGCGCCATCAGGACGGTGATCAGCAGCAACAGGCGCTGCTTCAGGCTCAGGCGCCAGCGCCGCATCATCGCCCGAGCCTGCGCTGCAGGGTGCGCGGGCGCATGCACGCAATAGCCGGATCGCGGCGCGATGGCTGCGCCGCCAATGCGATATTTCGGGAAATTCTCCCGCCAGGAGCGCAAGCACTCGATGAAGTGATTGAGGACAGGAAGCCAAGCATGTTAGAACTTTCGCGACTCGCAACGATCCCATACACGTACCCAACAGGATATTCGCATGCCGATGCCCGCAACACACTCCCCCGCCCGCCGGCAAAGTGCCGCAACCGCAGTTCTGGCGCTGCTGGTCGGCATGCCCGCATTCGCCGCCGAGTTCGCCTATGTGCCGAATCAGGCCAGCGGCACGATTTCGGTCATCGACACGGCACGCGACGAGGTCGTGCGCACGCTGCATGGCGAGGGCAAGCTCGGCACGCGCGTGCGCGGCGTGGTCGTGGATCGCGGCGACAAGAACCTGTTCGTCATCGACGCCGAAGGCGGCAAGGTCAATGTGATCGATCCTGCTACGGACAAATTGAAGAAGCAGATCGCGGTCGGCCACGGACCCGAAGGCATCGGCATCTCGCCGTCCGGCGATCAGGTCGCCGCCTGCGTCGAGGACGACAATTGGGTCACCCTCATCGACACCAGATCGCTGGAAGTGGTCAAGCACATTCCGGTCAAGGGCAAGAACCCCGAGCACTGCGTGTTCAGCCCCGACGGCCGCTGGCTGCTCGCGAGCAACGAAAATTCCAACGACGTCGACGTGATTGATCTCAAGGCCGGCGCCTCGCTCGGCACGGTGAAAAGCAGCGGCCATCCGCGCGGCATGGCCTTCCTGCCCGGAACGACCACGGCTTATGTCGCCGCCGAAACGGCGAACGCGGCCGATGTGCTCGATGTGATCGCGCGCAAAATGGTGCACAGCATCCCGACCGCACTGCGTGCCGCCGGCGCCACGGCAAGCCCCGACGGCAAATTTGTATACATCGCCAACGGCGGGGCGGGCAGCGTGTCGGTGATCGACGTCGCGACGAACAAATCGGTCGCGGAAATTCCGGTCGGCAAGCGACCGTGGAACATGGCCGTGACCCACGATGGCAAGAAGCTCTATGTCGCCAACGGGCGCTCGAACAGCGTCAGCGTGATCGACACGGCGACAAGAAAAGTCGTCAAGGAAATTCCGGTCGGCGAATTGCCTTGGGGCGTCGACATCCCGTAATCGCGCCGTTCGCGCCGGCGGTTCCACCCGAATCGGGCGTCGCGGATTGCGCATGCGCGCCATGCTCACGGCAATGGCGCGACGCACGCGCTGCACAGATGGCGCAATCGCCTTCATGCGACTGTAACGGACAGGGCACACTTTCTGTCGCGTCGCAGCATTATTTTTCCGTGCCTTGCTCCGCAAGCATATGATTTACAAACGTATTTACGTACAGAAACAATTCTTCAGCCCTCCCTCTCACATGGCATAGCCATTGCTTTCAATAGCGCCGTGATGCAAGGCGGATGAACTCTCGCTACGTTTGCATTCCATTGTCCGGCCCGGGCTGCGGGTTTGCGCACGCGGCTACGCCACAATACACGTCACGAAGGAGGGTGGTTCATCGGAGTGAACACAAAAGATCATCACGCGTTTTGCATGGCACCCAGGGTAACGACTGTGTGCCCATTGTTCCCCGCAATCGCGGGGCGTAACACAGATCCCTGGTGGGAGGAGACCTAAGATGAGATGGTTCACATTGAAACAGCAATTGAAATTGTCAGTTGCCGTCACCGCGATGATTGCGGTCAGCGGTTTAGCAACAGCCAATTCGGACAGCGAGCAGTTCGCACGTTTCAAGGATGCCAATCAATGGGGCGCGCCCGCGGGTAATCTGAATCAGACCCGCTTCAGCGAGCTCAAAGGCATCAACACCAACAACGTGAAGGATTTGCAGTACGTCTGGTCGCAATCCAGCGGCACGCTGCGCGGCCATGAAGGTCAACCGCTGGTGATCAGCGATGTCGGCGGCAAGCCGATGATGTTCATCGAAAGCGGCTGGCCGAATATCGTGCAGGCGCTCGATGTTTCCGATCCGGATCACCCGGTGCAGGTGTGGAACTACACCAAGACCAGCGGTCGCGACGAATCCGCCGTACCGCGCGCCTGCTGCGACACGGTGAATCGCGGCATGTCGTATGCCGAAGGCAAACTCGTGTTCGGCACACTCGACGGCTACGTCATCGCGCTCGATGCGGCGACCGGCAAGGAAGTGTGGGTGGTCAAGCACGCGCATCCGGACAAGGGCGAGACGATTACGCCCGCGCCGATCATCGCCAACGACAAGGTGTTCATCGGCTTCGGCGGCGACGAATTCGCCGCGCGCGGTCGTGTCACCGCCTATGCATTGGCCGATGGCAAAAAAGTGTGGGAGTTCTACAGCAACGGTACCGACAAGGACATCGGCATGACCGCGGCAACCAACAAGGCGCATCCCGAGTACGGCACTGCCGGCAAGGAACTGGGCACCAAGACCTATCCCGGTGACGAGTGGCAACGTGGCGGCGGCGCGGCTTGGGGCTGGTATGCCTACGATCCGGAACTGCACAACATCTACTATGGAACCGGCAACCCCGGCCTGTGGAGCCCATCCTTCCGCTGCGGTGCCAAGCCGCAGTCGCAGGCAGCCTGCAACGACGGCTCGTGGGACAACAAGTGGTCGATGTCGATCTTCGCACGCAATGTCGATACCGGCGAAGTCCAGTGGGTCTACCAGAAAACGCCGTTCGACCAATGGGACTATGACGGCATCAACGAAGTCATCCTCGTGGATATTCCGATCGACGGCAAGACGCGCAAGTCGCTCGTCGAATTCGACCGCAACGGCTTTGCCTATGTGCTCGATCGCGTCGATGGCACGCTGCTGCGCGCGCATAAGTACGTGACCACGAACTGGGCCGAAAAGGTCGACATGAAGACCGGTCGCCCGATCAAGGTCGCCGAGCACTCGCCGCTGGAGCCACAGAAGAATGTCCAGGCCTGCCCGTCCGCGATGGGCGGCAAGGATCAGCAACCCGCTTCGGTCGATCCGAGCGATCCGGCCAACTTCTACGTGCCGACCAACAACTGGTGCATGGAGTTGAATCCGCAGGAACGCTCGCACACCCAGCAGGGCACGGTATACGTGTTCGCCAACGTCTACATGTACCCGGAAAAACAGGGCGTGACCGGCAAGCTGAAGAAGTTCAACGTCGTCACCGGCAAGACCGAGTGGGAAATCCCCGACCCGTATCCGAATTGGGGCGGCACGCTGACCACGGCAGGCGGCCTTGTGTTCTACGGCAGCCTCGGCGGCGACTTCCGCGCGGTCGATCGCAATACCGGCAAGGTGCTGTGGTCGCGCAAACTCGGCTCGGGCATCATCGGCAATCCGATCGCATGGTCCGTCGGCGGCAAGGAATACATCTCGGTATGGTCAGGTATCGGCGGCTGGATCGGCCTGCCGGTCACCGCGGGTCTGGATCTCGGCGACAAGTTCGGCGCGATCGGTGCAACTGCAATGGCCAAGGCTGCGGGCCTGAATCACATCCCGCAAGGCGGCACGTTGTATACCTTCCGCATCGGCGGCTGAGTATCCACTGCTGTACGTAAGTCTCAAGCGCCCGACGCGAATCGCGCCGGGCGCTTTCCGGCAACAAGCCACCGCAACATGCAACCCAGAGGACTCGTGTTTCGCTTTCCTGGTCAACTGCTCTACCCTCGCGGGGCCGGATTTTTGGCGTACGTCGCCCGCTGTACAAGTTACACCCCCGGAGGAAGCAAGATGAATTACCGCATCAACAAGCAACTGCTGGGCATCGCGCTGTTCGCTGCCGCGTTTGCCAGCCCGCCCGCAGCACTCGCAACCGAAGCTGCGCAGCAAACCCTCAAGTCGCTCACGATATGCGCCGACCCCGGCAACATGCCGCTGTCGAACCAGAAGGGCGAAGGGTTTGAAAACAAGATTGCGCAGGTGCTCGGACAGGAACTCGGCATCGGCGTGCACTACTACTGGCGGCCGTCGATCGAGCGCGGCTTGATGCGCACGACGCTCGCCGAAGGCAATTGCGATGTCTGGATGGACATGGCCTCCGATACCGAAGGCGCGATCACCACCGCGCCGCTTTATCGCTCGACCTTCGTCTTCGCCTATCGCAAGGACAAGGGCTACGGCAGCTTCAAGACGCTTAACGATCCGCGTCTGCAGAAACTGCGCATCGGCGTGTTTCAGGTTTCCGCGATCCGTCAGGCGCTTGCCGCACACGGCGTGATGGCGAATACCGTCATTCATTATTTGAGTCACAACGGCGATCTCGTCGAACAGAACCAGCCCTCCTGGCAGGTTCAGCAGGTGATCGACGGCCAGCTCGATATCGCTGCGGCCTGGGGGCCGATGGCCGGCTACTACAAGTCGATGAAACATGCGCCCCTGGTCATCCAGCCGGTCAATTTGATCGACGATACCGTGCCGCTGGAATTCGACATGTCGCTCGCGGTGCCGCGCGGCCGGCCCGAGATCAAGGCTGCTGTCGAACGCGCCCTAGGCGCGCGCAAAGCCGAGATCCACAAAATACTCGACGACTTCGGCGTCCCGCTGGTGCGCTGCGCTGAGTGCATCATTTCCGGCGACCTGCCTTCGCACGGAGAATACAAACCGCAGTTGCCGGCGCAGCAGGTGGCGGACAGCGGCAAGTCGAGCTCGGGCGCAACCCTCGCCCAGCTCAAGGAGTGGCTCGCAAACGGCGCCAATCCCGACGACGAACTGGGCAATGCGATAGTCGCCGCCGATCTGCAACGGGTGAGCTATCTGCTCGATCACGGCGCCAACCCGAACGTGCGCTTCGGCGACGGCTATACAGCACTCGGCAACGCGACGCGCTTCGGCTTCGACGATATCGCAGCCTATCTCGTCGAGCACAAGGCCGACCCGAATCTGGCCGACCTGAGCCATTGGACGCCCTTGATGTACGCAGCGTGGGCCGACGACCCCGCCGAAGTGCGCATGCTGGTCGCGCACGGTGCGAAACATGCGGCGTCCGCGGACCAGGACCTGACGCCGCTCGCCGTCGCCACGGAGAATCACAAGTTCAAGGCAGCCGCCGCGCTGATCGAAAACGGCGCCGACGTGAACCTGCCGATCGGCAAGGGTGGCTACACGCCGCTCATGCTCGCGTCGATGTCCGGCTCGCTGGAGACCGTCGACCTGCTGCTCAAGCGCGGCGCCCAGGTGAATGCGAAAAATCCAGGCGGCGTGACCGCATTGATGATCGTTGCTGCGAACAACCAGTCGAAAATCGGCGCGCGTCTCATCGACGCCGGCGCCGACTTGAACGCACGCAGCGAGGATGGCCGCACTGCGCTGACCATCGCGCAGTCGAACAACAGCGATGCCGTGCTCAAGCTGCTGAAGGAAGCCGCCGGACATGGCAGCGCCAAGTCCGGCTGATGCTGCGTCGCAATGCGTCGCTGTCATCGTCGATTCAGATGCAAGCGGCGATGATGCAGGCAGCGATTCTGCGCACGACTGGAATATAGAAATTTAAATGTATACACGCTGCCGCATGGCGTCGCAAAAGTCTTCATCAAGACCGCAATCGTTATCGCAATGAGGAGGAATTGGATCGTGATCAAGAAAGCTCTGGGTGGAATGGCATTCGCGCTCGCCGTTGCCGCGGCCGGCTACACACTGGACACGGCGATCGCCGCTGATGCTGCCAAGCCGGTCGATTACACGACGATCAAACCCCCCGATCTCGTGGCGAGTACCCCCAAGGGCAAGCTGCAGAACCCGTACAAGGACACCCAAGCCGATGTCGTCGCACAGGGCGAGCACCTGTTCCTCAGCTACGGCTGCAATGGTTGCCACGGCGGCGGTGGCGGCGGTGGCATGTGTCCTCCGCTGACCAACGACACCTGGGTCTACGGCGGCGACGACGACACGATTTTCCGCTTGGTCACGCTTGGCAGCGACGAACTGCAGAAGGCCGGTTATACGCGCAAGGGGCGTGAAAACGTGGTTGGCCCGATGCCGCCGTTTGGCGGCATCGTCAAGAGTGCCGACGATCTGTGGAAGATGTTCGCCTTCGTGCGCTCCAAGTACTCGAGCAGCGCCGATCCGCTCTACAAATACGGCGCACCTCCCGACCAACAGTGAGTTGAAACATCGTCTGCAAAAGCGGCGCCATTGATGCCTGGCAGCTGGCCCGCGGCGTTGTACTGTCCCGGAATCGGCACAATTTCCCCGTAATTGTTGCAGTGCAGTTTGCGCCAGCCTTGGATTGGGGCGAGGCTTGCTCCCTCCCTGCATGGACGCCTGCGCACCAGGGGCAAGGCGCAATGCCTTGTCGTGCGGCGATCAGCGCAGGATCCGTTCCCAGCCTTCAGGCGGTCGCATGAGCAACCTCAATATCGCATCGAGCCACGCTTCGCGCATCATCCACGTGGTGCAGAGCGGGCTCAAACCGGCCGGCATCGAACCGCATGTCACGCGTTCCTGGTACCGCTGCGTGAAGGAATACGGCATCGAACCGACCGCTGCGCGCCAGGTCGCCGTGCTCGATCCGCTGTCGGTGAAGGAATTGCAGCAGCGCATGGGCGAACTGCTGCGCGTCGCGCGTGCCGAGATGGAGAGTCTGTACGAGCAGATCGCCGGCTCCGGCTTTGCAGTGATTCTGTCCGACTCGCAGGGCGCGGTGCTCAATACGATTACCGATCCGACCTTGCAGCGCGAATTCCGCCAGGCCGGTTTGTGGCTCGGCGCACTTTGGGACGAACGCCACGAAGGCACCAATGGCATTGGCACCTGTCTGGCCGAGTGCGGACCGGTGACCGTGCATCGCGAAGAGCACTTCCGTGGTTACAACATGAGCCTGTCCTGCTCCGGCGCGCCGATTCTCGATCCGCACGGCGAGCTGATGGCCGTGCTCGACGCCTCGACGGTGAACTCGAACGACAGCCGCCTGATCCAACGACACACGATGGCGCTGGTGAACATGTCGGCGAACTTGATCTCGCGCTGGAATTTCCTGCGCGAATATGCCCACGCCTGGGTGCTGCGTTTCCATAGCCGTCCCGAGTTCGTCGGTCTGCTGCACGAAGCGCTGGTCGCAGTGGATGCGAACGGCATGATCGTCGCGATCAACGAAAGCGCGTTGCTGCAACTGGGTTGTTCCAATCGCAAGGTGCTGATCGGCAAGCCGGTGTCCAATTTCTTCCAGTTCGATTTCGAAACGCTCGAACAGCGCGCGCGCAGTGAGCCGAGTACGATCTGGCCCGTGCGCGATGTCGGACTCGGGCGGCGCTTCTTCGCCCTGGTGCGAGCGCCCTCGAACCAAGGCACACGCTTGCCGGCAGTCAACGCCATATCCATCGCGCAAGCGCGCGCGAGCGACGCCGCCAAACCCGCCGAGCGGGGCCAGAAACACGTCAGCGACGATTCGCAGATGCGCAAGAACCTCGCCTGCGGCCGCCAGTTGTTCGCCAAGCAGGTGCCGATTCTGTTGCAGGGCGCAACTGGTACCGGCAAGGAGGCATTCGCCAAGGCGCTGCATCGTGACGGCCTCTGGTTCGACAAGCCGTTCGTCACAGTCAATTGCGCGGCGATTCCGGAGAGCCTGATCGAAAGCGAGCTGTTCGGCTATGCGCGCGGCGCATTCACCGGCGCGTCCAAGGACGGCCGTCAGGGCAAGATCCTGCAATCCAGCGGCGGCACTTTGTTCCTCGACGAAATCGGCGACATGCCGCTACTCCTGCAAACCCGGCTGTTGCGCGTGATCGAGGAACGCGAAGTCGTTCCGCTCGGCAGCGAGCAGGCGATTCCGGTCGATCTGCACGTGATCAGCGCGACCCACCACGACATCCGCCAGATGATCGCCAACGGCGAATTCCGCGAGGACTTGTACTATCGCCTCAACGGCATTTCCCTGCATCTGCCGCTGCTGCGCGAGCGCAGCGACAAGGCCGAATTGATTCAGACCCTGCTGCACGACGAAGCGCCCGATGCGTCGATCGAGATCGCACGCGACGCATTCCAGCGCCTGCTCGATTACGCTTGGCCTGGCAATGTCCGCCAGTTGCGCAACGTGTTGCGCACGGCCTCGGTGCTTTGCCGCGACGGCGTCATCCGCCTGTCGAATCTGCCACAGGAAATCCTCGATACGGAAATCGCACCGCTGACGCCGAGTGGCGTGGCGCACATCGAACAACCATCAACCGCAGCCGGCGACGTGCCTTCGACCGCTCTGCGCGAGGCCGAGCGCGGAGCACTGCTGCGCGAACTCGAACGCATGCGCTGGAACGTGAGTCGCACCGCCCACGCGCTCAATATCAGCCGCAATACGCTGTATCGGAAGATGCACAAGCACGGCATCGTGCTGTCGCAGTAACTCTCGTTCTTCGCCTGATGCGTCGCGCCGTACATCGGTGCGGCGCGCGTTGTCGTGCGCCGTATTTTCCGCCGCGTCGAATCGCCGCACGAGATTCATGAATTTCGTGAGGTGCACGCGTGCATCCATCGCTAGCATGGGTCAAGGCTGCAGGTGCGGTATCCGGTCGGATGCCGGGCAGCAGCGACATAGCCGGGGAAATGGTGCGTAAAAATACAGGTTTTCCGTACTGCCTGGCCTGCTTGCCGTTCCTGCTGCCCGTCTGTGCCGGTGCGGCAGATCCGGCGGCCGGACAGACCTTGCCGCCGATCGTCGTCACCGCGACGCGCAGCGAGCAATCGTCGTTCGACGTGCCAGGCTCGATCGACGCGGTCGGTGTCGACGCGAGCGATACGCTCGGCATCAACCCTTCCGAATATCTCCAGGGCGTTCCCGGTCTGCTCACACGCGATCGCCAGAACTACGCGCAGGACGAACAGATTTCGATCCGTGGCTTCGGCGCGCGCTCCACGTTCGGCGTGCGCGGCGTGCGTCTGTACACCGATGGCATCCCGGCGACGATGCCCGACGGCCAGGGCCAGGTGTCGAACTTCGGCCTCGGCTCGGCCGACCGCATCGAGGTGCTGCGCGGGCCGTTCTCGGCGCTGTACGGCAACTCCTCGGGCGGAGTCATTCAGATCTTCACCGCCGACGGCAAGGATCCGCCCGAACTGCGTTTCGGTCTCGATGGCGGCAGCTACGGCACATACCGCATCGACGCGAACGCGCGCGGACGCGCAGGTATACTCGGATACAATGTGGATTTGTCGCAATTCTATACCGATGGCTACCGCGGTCACAGTCGCGCCGAGCGCGAAAACGGCAACGCCAAGTTCAACCTCGATCTCGGCGACGGACGCAGGCTCACCCTGATCGCAAATACTGTTGCCTTGCCGAATGCGGACGACCCGCTCGGCCAGACGCGCGCGCAATTCGAAACCGACCCGCGCCTGCCGACGCCGGTCGCGCTGCAGTTCGACACGCGCAAGAGCGTGCATCAACAACAGGGCGGCGCAATCTACGAGCAAAGCCTGAGCGACAGTCAGGGCATCCGCGTCCTCGGCTACTACGGCCAGCGCGATGTGCAGCAATTCCAGTCGATTCCGGTGGCGACCCAGCTGAAGGCGTCTAGCCCCGGCGGTGTGATCGATCTCGACGGCGGCTACGGCGGCACAGACGCACGCTGGACCTATCGCGGCGCGCTGGCCGACAAGCCCTTCGATCTCGCTGCCGGAGTCAGCTACGACCGCCAGGATCAGCACCGGCTCGGCTACAACAATTTCGTCGGCAGCGTGGTCGGTGTGCAGGGCGCGCTGCGCCGCGACGAGCAGGACGACGAATACAACTTCGACGAATACGTGCAGGCAACCTGGAGTTTCGCGGAGCGCTGGCTGCTCAGTGCCGGTGCACGTCACAGCGACGTCAAGTTCTCCGCTGACGACAACTATATCGTGCTTGGCAATCCAGACGACAGCGGCCGGGTCGACTATTCCGCTACGACGCCCGTCGCTGGCCTCATGTATCGCGCCAGCGAACGCTGGCATCTGTACGCGTCTTATGGCAACGGCTTCGAGACGCCGACGTTCAACGAACTCGGCTACCGCCCCGACGGCAGCGCCGGCATCAATTTCGGCCTGGTGCCCGCGCGCAGCCGCAACGGCGAGATCGGTTCGAAGCTGTTGATCGGCGACGGCGGCGAATTCAACGTCGCCTTGTTCCAGGCCAACACGCGTCACGAGCTTGCGGTCGACAATTCGAGCGGTGGACGCACGACCTATCAGAACGTCGATCGTGCGCAGCGGCGCGGCGCCGAAATGAAATTCGATTATCCGATCGCGCAACATTGGCGCGCGCAGCTCGCATACACATTTTTGGACGCGAGATTTCTCTCTTCATTTCTCACCTGCCCGGCCGCGTCGGCCTGCACGGCGCCGAATACGCGGGTCGCGGCGGGCGCGCGCATTCCGGGCGTGCCGCGCTCGGATTTCTACGCCGCGCTGCGCTACGGCGAAAAGCTCGGCTGGAACGCTGCCGTCGAAGCGACTGCGGCAAGCAATGTGGCGACCAACGACCTCAATACGCAATACGCACCTGGCTATGGCGTGATCAATCTGAGCGGCGGCTACGCGTTCAAGCTGCATGATGCGAAAATTTCCACATTTCTGCGTTTGAACAATGTCTTCGACAAGAGCTACATCGGCTCGGTCATCGTCAACGATAGCAACGGCCGCTATTACGAACCCGCACCGGGGCGCACGATTTTCGGCGGCGTGCAGATCGCCTTGAAGTAAGTGATAGCGGTTTGCGAACACAAAAAAAGGCCGGCAAAGAAAGGCCGGCCTTGTGAAGTCGCCAACCCTGGGGGAGATCGGGTCGGCTTACGGGATTTTTTTAGGTCTATTACGCAGCCTCAGGATTTCAACACGCCCGAAAGTTTCGCGGCGTGGGTCGCCAGAGCATCCATCAGCGGCGGATTGAGGCAGTCGTAGGGTTCGAGTCCGATTTCCTTGAGCCGGCTGCGCACCGCGCCCATATTCGCCGGATCGGCGCCCGCCTCGATGATCGAGGAGACGAACGCGGCAAAGCCCGGTGCCGCCCAGCCCGACTGCGACGACAGCTCGGTGTGGACGAAGTCGAGTCCGTAGAAAGCATGCTTGGTGTTCTCGATGCGGCCGTACAGATGCACGCCACAACCCTTGCACGCATGGCGCTGGATAGTCTTGGACGGATCAACGACGGCGAGCTTGTCGCCGTTTTCAACGACGGTTACCTTGTCCTTCGACACAACCGCGACCTGCGAAAACAGGATCCCTTTGGGCCGCCAGCACTGGGTGCAGCCGCAGATATGGTTATGCGCGGTCTGCGCATCGATCTTGACCTTGACCGGTCTGTCGCTGCAATGGCAAACCAAGGTGCCGCCCGCGAAACCAGCTGCTGCCGGTTTGATGCCGTTATCGACGGCCGGATGAATTGCTACTGTCATGACTTTCCTCCCGATGATTTTTCTAACCGCCGTTCAATACGGCACGACTCGCACTTCGACTCTTACACTCAGTACTTGATGACCGAGCGAACCACCTTGCCCTCGTGCATCAGATCGAACGCATGGTTGATCTGATCCAGCGGCAGGGTTTCTGTTACAAACTCGTCGACCTTCAACTCGCCGGCGAGATAGCGATCGACGTAACCCGGCAATTGCGAGCGACCCTTGACGCCGCCGAACGCCGAACCACGCCAGACGCGTCCGGTAACCAGCTGGAACGGGCGCGTGGAAATCTCCTGGCCCGCACCGGCGACGCCGATGATGATGGACTCGCCCCAGCCCTTATGACAGCACTCAAGCGCCGAGCGCATCACATTGACATTGCCGATGCATTCGAACGAAAAATCCACGCCACCGTTGGTCAGATCGACGATCACCTGCTGGATCGGTTTGTCGTAGTCCTTGGGATTGACGAAATCGGTCGCACCCATCGCCTTGGCCATTTCCCACTTCGACGGATTCAAGTCCACCGCGAGGATGCGCGCAGCTTTCGCCATCACCGCTCCCTGCACTACCGCAAGACCGATGCCGCCGAGGCCGAACACCGCCACGGTCGCACCCGGCCAGACCTTCGCCGTGTTGAGCACAGCGCCAATACCCGTGGTGATGCCGCAACCGAGCAGACAGACCTTGTCGAGCGGCGCCTTCGGATTGATCTTCGCCAGCGAAATTTCCGGCAACACGGTGTGCTCGGAAAACGTACTGGTGCCCATGTAGTGCAGCACCGGCTTGCCCTTGAACGAAAAACGCGAGGTGCCGTCCGGCATCAGACCTTTGCCCTGCGTTATGCGAATTTTCTGGCACAGGTTGGTGCGACCGGACTTGCAGTATTCGCACTCGCCGCATTCGGGTGTGTACAACGGAATCACATGATCGCCGGGCTTGACCGAGGTCACGCCGGAGCCGATTTCTTCGACGATGCCGCCGCCTTCATGACCGAGGATGACCGGAAAGAGTCCCTCCGGATCGGCGCCCGACAGCGTGAACGCATCGGTGTGGCATACGCCGGTGGCGACGATGCGCACCAGCACTTCGCCGGCCTTGGGTCCGGCCAGGTCGACTTCCTCAATGCTCAACGGTTTACCGGCTTCCCAGGCGACTGCAGCTCTGGTTTTCATAGTCGTCGTGCTCCTATCCAACGTTGGCTTGATGGTTGCGCGGCATACCTGTTCCCATAGCTTGCAAGCAGTATGCATGCCAGTGCAGTCGACGCGATCTATATGCATCTATATCAATGACTTGTGTGCTCCCGACGCCGTCGCGCCCAGGCCGCGCAAGAGCGTTGTGCCTGTTCCGCAACACTTGCTGCGACAAAAGCGAAGCAGGACGTGCACGCGTTCTCATAGCCGCAACGCCGCCGCGTGGTGGCGCAGATGATCTTCCATGAACGTGCTGATGAAATAGTAACTGTGATCGTAGCCGGGCTGCAGGCGCAGGCTCAGCGGCTGGCCGACCTTCTTGCACGCATCGGCGAAGATATCCGGACGCAAGGTGTCGTTGAGAAACTGATCGGCATCGCCCTGGTCGATCAGGATAGTGCCCGGGAAACGCTGGCGCTGGACCAGCTCGGTCGCGTCGTACTGCTTCCAGGTTTCGCGGTCGTTGCCGAGGAAGCGCGGAAACGCGGTCTCACCCCAGCGCACCTGCATCGGCGCTGCGATTGGCGCAAACGCCGATACCGAGCGATAACGGTCGCTGTGCTTGAGTGCGATCGTCAATGCACCGTGACCACCCATCGAGTGGCCGAAGATGCTCTGCCGCCGCGCATCAATCGGGAAGTGTTCGGCGATCAGCGCCGGCAATTCGGCGCTGCAATAAGTATACATATTGAAGAATTTCGACCATGGCGCTTCGGTGGCATCGAGATAGAAGCCGGCGCCGGCGCCGAACTGCCAATCGTCCGCCTCACCCGGAATGCCGGTGTTGCGCGGGCTGGTGTCCGGCGCAACCACAATCAATCCCAGATCGGACGCGATGCGCTGCGCGCCACCCTTGATCGTGAAATTTTCCTCGGTGCAGGTCAGGCCCGAAAGGTAGTAGACGACGGGTGTCTTGCCGAGCTTCGCCTGCGGCGGCTGGTAAACCGAAAAACGCATCGGCCCATTGCAGGCCGTCGACGCGTGCCGATAGAAACCCTGCACGCCACCGAAACTGCACTGTTCGGAAATTTTCTCGATCGTCGCCATCGCCGGTTCCCTGCAATCCGTACAGGTCTCGCCGCGCGACCACAGTCGTCACGACGATTCCTTGCTGGATTGTAGGTCAGCCGGCGTTACGCGAAAGCGCTTTTCTGCGCGCCGAAGGCTTTCCGCACAGACTGTCACGGAACCGGGACAGTGAGCGGAATCCGCTCATGGCGACGTCCATTTCTTCAGCCACGCATTGACCGTGTCATGCCACAACACGCTGTTCTGCGGCTTGAGCACCCAGTGGTTTTCGTCGGGAAAGGTCAGGAACTCGCTCGGAATCCCGCGGCGCTGCAGCGCGGTGAACGCGGCGATGCCCTGCTCAACCGGAATGCGGAAGTCCTTCTCGCTGTGCACGACCAGCATTGGCACGGTCCATTTCGCGACGTAGTTCACCGGATTGAATTTTTCGTACGCTTCAGGCTTTTCCCACTGCGTGCCGTGATGCTCCCATTCGTCGAACCACAGCTCTTCGGTCGAGTAGGCCATCATGCGCGAGTCGAACACGCCGTCGTGATCGACCAGGCATTTCCACGGCTGCGGCCAGTTGCCCGCGATCCAGTAGATCATGTAGCCGCCATAGCTCGCACCGAGTGCGCAGGCGCGGTTGCCGTCGAGAAAATCGTACTTCTGCAGCGCCGCGGCCCAGCCCTTTTGCAGATCATCGAGCGGCGCGCCGCCCCAGTCGCCGGAAATCGCGTCGGTGAATTTCTGCCCATAGCCGGTGGAGCCGTGGAAATTGACGGTCACCACGGCGAAGCCCTGGCCCGCGTAGGTCTGCGGGTTCCAGCGGTAATGAAATTCGTTAGTCCACGCACCTTGCGGACCGCCATGAATGATGAAGGCGACCGGATACTTCTTGCCCTTCTCGAAATTCGCCGGCTTGACGACGTAACCCTGCACCGTCTCGTCTCCGGCGCCCTTGAAGGTGTAGAACTCGTAGTCGCCCATCGCCACGCCGGCAAGACGCGTGGTGTTCAAATGGGTGAGCGGCGCCAGAGCGGCGTCCTTCGCGTTCAGGCGGAACAGATCCGCCGGCGTCTTCAGCGTGCTGCGCGCGATCACAATGGAATTGCCGGCCACGCTGAAACCCTCGACTTGTCCTGCGCCACTCAATTTCGTCGCCTTGCCGGTCTTGGTGTCGACCGCGAACAGTGGGTGATCGCCGTTGTCGTCCACCGTCGTATACAGGGTCTTGCCGTCCTTCGACAATTGCAGGCCGCCGGGCGAGCGATCCCATTGCGGATCGATTTCGTGCGTCTGCCCCGAGGCAAGGTCGAGCGCCATGATGCCGAATCGGTCGGCCTCGAAGGTCGGGCGTTTCATCGCCAGGTAATACAGAGTCTTGCCGTCTGCGCCAGGCAGCGGATATGCGTCCCAAGCCGCATTCGCCGCGGTCAGATTCTTCGGCGCCGACGAACCATCGGCCGGCACGGAATAGATATCGAAGTTGGTCGACCAGGGCTCGCTGCGACCGGCGATGCGCACGTCGAAGTAAACCGTACGGCCATTCGGCGAAAACGCGAACTCGCTGTCGTCGCCAAATGGCTTGGACGGCACATCGCCGTCGATGCCCTGCGACAACAGTTTCGGCACACCAGCGATTTTTCCATCGGTGCCAATTGCTGCAATGTATAATTGTGAACGACGGCCGTCGGCCCAGGTATCCCAGTGGCGGATGAACAGCTTGTCGAACAGCTTGCCCGTGGCCTTGTTCGCCGCCGTGTCGTCGAGATGTTTTTTCGTGCAGGCGAAGGCATCCGCTTCTTTCGCGCACTCGGCAAATGTGTCGATCGACAGCAAAACCTGCCTGCCATCCGGCGACAGTTTGTAGTTGTTGACGTCGAGCGAAAGCCCGGTTACCTGCACGGCGGCATTCTTGCCGTCCGCCTTGCGGCTCCACACCTGCATCGCGTCACCACCCTTGGCCTGGAAATAGACCGTGGCGCCATCCGGCGACCAGCGTGGACTCGTGGCGTTCACGCCATCGTCGGTGAGCCGCAGCGGCTTGGCGTTGCGCTCCTTCAGATCGAGCACCCAGATGCTGTTCTTGCCCTTGTTCGCGGCGTAGTCCGTCTCGCGCAACTGGTAGGCGACGCGGGTGGCGTCCGCCGAAAGCTGCGGGTCGCTGACGCGGTCGAGCATGACCAGGTCGTGCACGTCGAACGCATGCGGCGCGGCCGCGGCACTGGCACACCACAGCACCGCACTCACGGCAAGAAACGTCTTCATTGGCTTTCCCTTGGACACGAAAACGGCAATGTTACGCGTAGCGGGATCGCGGCGGAAGCAGGTCACGTATCGCGGCGGACCGAAGATCGGCTTTCTCGCGAATCAGCGAGCCAATTGACCGTGCCGCTCAAGGAGTTTTGGCAGGCACCCGCCCGTAACGGTCTTCCAGGCGCACGATATCGTCCTCGCCGAAATAATCGCCGCATTGCACTTCGATCAGATGAATATCAGTCGTCGTGGGATTTTCCAGCCGATGCAGGGTTTCGGCCGGAATATAGGTCGCTTCGTTGCGCTGAAGCAGGAACTCGCGATCGCCGACCCTGACCTTGGCCGTACCCTGCACCACCGTCCAATGCTCGCTGCGGCGGTGATGCAGTTGCAGGCTCAACACCTGGCCGGGCTTCACCGTGAGCCGCTTGACCTTGCAGTCTGCCGCGTCCTCAAGCACGGTGTAGCTGCCCCACGGACGTTGCACGGTCTGGTGGAAGCGCACGCTGTCGTCGTTGTCTGCGCGCAGACGCTCGACGACCTGCTTGACCTGCTGGGTGTGATCGCGATCGGACACCAGCACCGCATCGCCGGTATCGACGATGACCAGATCCTTGACCCCGACCGCCGCGACTATGCGCTTGTCGCTCTGGATATAACAATTCTCGCTCTCGATGACGACGGCTTTGCCGTGCACGCGGTTGCCGGCCGCATCAGGCTGGGCGCCGGATTGGATCTCGCTGACCGCTTTCCACGAACCGATGTCGCTCCAGTCGAAACCGGCCGCAATCACCGCGCGCCGATGCGCGCGCTCCATGATCGCGTAGTCGATCGAAATATCGGGCATCGCCAGAAACGTATCCCTGGCAAACTCGATCGGGCTTTCGTGGCCGATCGCTGTGGCATGGCAGGCCTGCGCCGCGGCGAGCACATCCGGGCAGGCCTCCTGCGCCGCGGCCAGCAACGCGTCGACGCGGAAGCAGAACATGCCGGAATTCCACAGGTAATCGCCGCTGGCGAGATAGGCGCGTGCCGTGTCGAGATCGGGTTTCTCCACGAATGCCGCAATTTCGGCTCCTATCGAATGAACCTCGGCCGCAGGCCGGCCCGACGCCCCTTCCCCTGCTTGCGGGGGAAGGATGGGATGAGGGCCGAGGATCGCATTGCCCCGACGGATATAGCCGAAGCTGGTATCGGGTTGCGTCGGCGCAATACCGAAGGTGACCAGCCAGCCATCCTGCGCCAGTGCCTCGGCCCTGCCGACGTCGGCAGCGAACGCATCAATGTCCTGGATCAGGTGATCCGCCGCGAGGACCAGCAAGGTCGCATCCGCACCGAACTGTTCGCGCGCATGCAGCGCAGCGAGCACGATCGCCGGCGCGGTATTGCGCCCGGCCGGTTCGAGCAGGAAATCCAGCTTGTCCAGATCGGCGCCCGAATGACGCGCATATTCGTCGCGATTGAGAAAATAGTGATCGCGCCCGGTGACCGTGAGCACGTTGCCGCCGCTGGCGACGCGCAGCGCGCGCGTCAGGGTCTTGTACAACAGCGATTCGCCGTCGCGCATGCGCATGAAAGGCTTGGGATAAGCGCTGCGCGAAACCGGCCACAAGCGAGTACCGGCGCCGCCGGAAAGGATTACGGGTATCAACATGGAGTCATGGCGTCTTGCACACCCTCTTTTCCTCTCTCGGCCAGCTCGCCGATCGTGGCGTCCAATCCTTCCTGCCAAGGCGGCATGATCAGACCGAAACGTTCGCGCAACTTGGTCGTATCGAGTACGGAATAGGCCGGCCGCTGCGCCTTGGTCGGAAAGTCAGCGGAGCGTATCGCCGCGACCTCGGGCACGCGCTCAAGAATACCCGCTTGCCCGGCACGTTCGACGATCGCGCGAGCAAAACCGCACCATGTCGTTTCACCCGCGGCGGCGAGGTGATAGATGCCATTGTAACCCGCGCGCTGCGCGCTATCACCGGCCATCCAGCGCATCAGAACGGCGCTGGTGGTCGCCGCGATCAGCCTGCTTGAGGTCGGCGCGCCGTGCTGGCCATCGACCACGGTCAACCGGTCGCGCGCGCGCGCGATACGCAGCATCGTGCGCAGAAAATTGCCGCCGCGCGCGCCGTAAACCCACGCGCTGCGCAGGATCAGGCAGTCGCAACCGGATTCGTACAGCGCGATTTCACCGGCCAGTTTGCTGCGACCATAAGCGCTGAGGGGCGCTGTCTCGTCGTTCTCGCGATACGGCCGCCGACCCGACCCGTCGAACACGTAGTCGGTCGAGTAGTGCAACACCAGGGAGTTTCGGCGCGCCGCCCACTCGCCGATCTGCGCCAATGCCGCGCTGTTGATGCGTGCGGCCAGATCAGGTTCGTCTTCGGCCCTGTCAACCGCGGTATACGCTGCTGCATTTACCACAATGTCGCATTGTGCGGAATCGAGCGCTCGCGCGAGCGAGTCCGCATCGGCAAGATCGGCGCGCAGACAGCCGATACCGCCCGGCAATTTGCCGCTGCGCGTCGCAACGATCAATTCGCCGAGCGGTGCCAGTGAGCGCTGCAACTCGAAGCCGACCTGGCCGTTCGCGCCGAGCAGCAGGACTCTCACGCCAAGCCCGCAGCTTTCGCAATCGCGCATAGCCGATCAGACATATTCCGGCAGCCTGTCGTGTGGCACATCGCGCAGAAACGGCGTGCGCTGATCCTTCTCGGAGAGCAGCGGCGCGCTGATCGGCCAGTCCACGGCGATATCCGCGTCGTTCCAGCGCACGCCCGCATCGGCGGCGTGATCGTAGAGTGCGGTGCACTGGTAGACGAAGGTGGCGTGGTCCGAAAGCACGGCAAAGCCGTGGGCGAAGCCTTCCGGTATCCAGAAATGGCGCTTGTTGTCGGCGGACAGCACGGCCGCGGTCCAACGCGCGAACGTTGGCGAACCGCGGCGGATATCCACTGCAACGTCGTAGACCTCGCCTTCGAGCACGCTGACCAGCTTGCCCTGCGGATTCGGCCATTGGTAGTGCAGGCCGCGCAGCACGCCGCGCGCCGAGCGCGAGACATTGGTTTGCACAAAGCGCAGATCGAGCCCGGCCTTTTTATACTTTTCCGCGTGGTAGCTTTCGTAAAAAAACCCGCGCGCATCGCCGATCGTCTGCGGTTCGATGACAAGGCAACCGGGCAGATCGGTTTCAATCAGCTTCATGCGCGCGTCCCTGCTTCACCAGCTGCTGCAGATACTGGCCATAGGCGTTCCTGGCCAGCGGCGCGGCCAAGCGCTGCACCTGCTCGGCATCGATCCAGCCGCTGAGATAGGCGATCTCCTCGGGACAGCAGACTTTCAGACCCTGGCGGTTTTCGATCGTCTCGATGTAATTCGACGCTTCAGTCAGCGACTCATGCGTGCCGGTATCGAGCCAGGCGAAACCGCGACCGAGTTTTTCCAGCATCAGGGACGCATCGTCGAGGTAGCAGCGGTTCAGATCGGTGATTTCGAGCTCACCGCGCGGCGAAGGCTTGAGCCCCGCAGCGAAATCGCAGGCGCGGCGATCATAGAAATACAGGCCGGTCACTGCATAGTTCGACTTCGGTTGTCGTGGCTTTTCTTCGAGGCCGGAAACTTTGCCGCCGCTGTCGAATTCGGCGACGCCATAACGCTCCGGATCGCGTACCCAGTAGCCGAAGACCGTGGCGCCCTGCGTGCGCGCTGCGGCGCGGCGCAATACCTCGGTCAGCCCGTGGCCGTAAAAAATATTGTCGCCAAGAATCAGGCAGCTTGGATCGCCGCCAACGAACTCGCGCCCAATAACGAACGCTTGCGCCAGTCCGTCCGGCGACGGCTGCGCCGCGTAGCGGATATCGATTCCCCACTGCGAACCGTCGCCGAGCAGTTTCTGGAACAGGGCCTGTTCGTGCGGCGTATTGATGATCAGCACCTCGCGGATGCCGGCCAGCATCAGCGTCGACAGCGGGTAATAGATCATCGGTTTGTCGTAGACCGGCAGCAACTGCTTGCTGATCACCTGGGTCAGCGGATACAGCCGCGTACCGGAACCGCCGGCGAGAATGATGCCTTTTTGTGTGCTCATTTACGCATCTCGCCTCAAATCCCGCCTTGCCCCAAACGCTCGCCGCGATAGCTGCCGTCGAGCACGCGTGCGCTCCAGCTCTCGTTCGCAAGATACCAGTCCACGGTCTTCGCGATTCCCGATTCGAAACTCTCGCTCTGACTCCAGCCCAGCTCGCGCTTGAGCTTGCCCGCGTCGATCGCATAGCGCCGGTCGTGACCGGGACGATCCTTGACGAAGGCGATCAGGGCCTCGCGCGTGGCGCCATTGGCCAGCGGCCGACGCTCGTCGAGCAGCGCGCAGATCGTCTTCACGACATGGATATTCTCGCGCTCGGCATCGCCACCAACATTGTAGACTTCGCCCGGTTTGCCGGCCTCGAGCACGCAGCGGATCGCGCTGCAATGATCGCCGACGAACAGCCAGTCGCGCACATTGCGGCCGTCGCCGTAGACCGGCAGCTTCTCGCCGATCAGCGCCTTGTGGATCATCAGCGGAATCAATTTCTCCGGAAACTGGTATGGCCCATAGTTGTTGGAACAATTGGTGGTCAAGGTCGGCAGGCCGTAGGTGTGGTGGAAAGCGCGCACCAGATGATCGGACGAGGCCTTGGATGCCGAATACGGCGAATTGGGTGCGTACGCTGTCTGTTCAGTGAACTTGCCACTCTCGCCGAGCGAGCCATAGACCTCGTCGGTCGACACATGCAGAAAACGGAAGTTCGTTTGTTCGCTCGGCGGCAGCGCGCGCCAGTGCGCAACCGCGCTTTCGAGCAGGCCCAGGGTGCCGACGACATTCGTGTGCACGAACTCGGCCGGCCCGTCGATCGAGCGATCCACATGCGATTCGGCAGCGAAGTTGACGATCGCATCGATGCGCTGCTCGACCAGCAGTTTGCCGACCAGCGCACGGTCGCCGATATCGCCCTGCACGAACACATGCCCCGGATTGCCGCGCAAGGTCGCGAGCGTATCGAGATTGCCGGCGTAGGTGAGCTTGTCGAGATTGACAACGCGATGGCCCTGCGCAACCGCGGACAGCACGAAGTTACCGCCAATAAAGCCGGCGCCACCGGTAACCAGAAGATTCTTCATCAGCACAAGGTTTTCATCAAAGTAGGATTTCCAAGGCCTCAAAGCGCCCGGTCGGACCCGGGGCACCGCAAGGCCGCGCATTTTAGCGCAGATGGACCGCATGCCCGGAAAATCGGCCGGTTTCAAGCCAAATCCATCGTCGATTCACGACGAAAAACAGGCTGCGCAAGGCCCTGCTACACTCCACGCCAGACCGCTTTCACCCGACAGGATGATCAAAGAAGTCGCACTGGTTGTTTTTCTCGCCCTGCTCAACGGGTTTTTCGCGCTCAGCGAAATGGCGCTGATGACCTCGCGCAAGCTGCGTCTCAAGCGGCTCGCGCAGACCAGCCGGCGTGCGCAGATCGCACTGGATCTGGCGCAACGGCCCGAGCAGTTTCTTTCGACGGTCCAGGTTTTCATCACCCTGCTCAGCATCGGTACCGGCACCGCACTCGGCGCGCGCATTGGCAACGAAATCGCACATCTGCTCGACGATCTGCACCTGCCCTGGATCGCCGAATACGCCGCGCCTATCGGTATCGCGCTGAGCGTTTCCGGCATCACCTTCGCCAATATGCTGCTCGGCGAGTTGCTGCCGAAGCGGCTGGCCTTGGTGCACCCGGAAAAGTTTGCCGTCGCCACCGCGATTCCGATGCGCGTGATGACCTGGATCGCGCTGCCGTTCGCCATCGTGCTGATCTGGATCACCCGCTTCCTGCTGCGCCTGTTCAAGTTCGACCAGGTCAGCGACGAGCGCGTCAGTGAGGAGGAAATCCGCCTGCTCGTTTCCGAAGGTGCCGAACAGGGCGTCATCGATTCGGACGAACGCAATATGGTCAATCGCGTGCTGCGCCTCGGCGACCGCAGCGTCGACAGCCTGATGACGCCGCGTCCGCGCATCGCCTGGCTCGATATTTCCGCGCCACTCAGCGAAAACCTGGCCACGATGCGCGAATCGTCGCACTCGCGCTATCCGGTCTATCGCGGCAGCGACAAGGACGTAGTCGGCGTGCTGCAGGTCAAAAACCTGATCGATGTCCTCGAAAATCCAAAAACTGAACTGTTCCGCACCTTGGCCAAACCAGTCTATGTACCCGGCACCGCGCGCGCACTCGATCTGCTCGAGGAGTTGCGCGAAGCAGAAACGCCGCTGGCTCTGGTCGTCGACGAGTACGGCGACATCGACGGTCTGGTCACCCTCAACGATCTGCTCGGCGCCGTCGTCGGCAAGGCCGCGACACCCGCGATCGAAACGGGTCTGGCCGGATCGGGCGATGCGCCGATCGTGCGTCGCGAGGACGGCAGCTGGCTGATCGATGGCGCGCTCGGCGTCGACGACCTGCGCGAACTCACCGGCTTCGCGCAGCTGCCGCACGAAGCGGAGGACGACTACCGCACCGCGGCCGGCATGGTGATCGCGCAATTCGGCCGCATTCCGCAAGTCGGCGAACACTTCGACTGGAGCGGCTATCGCTTCGAAGTCGTCGATCTCGACGGCGCGCGCATCGACAAGATTTTGATCGTCAGGACCGGTGAGACGACTGCTGTCGAGGACGATAGTGGCTGAGTCGGGAGTCGGGAGTCGGGAGTCGGGAGTCGGGAAAAGAATAAAAGTCTCGTCATTCCGGCGAAAGCCGGAATCCAGTGTCTTTGCTCCTCGATTTAAATGTTCGAAAAGCGAAGTCGCTGGATTCCGGCTTCCGCCGGGATGACGAGCAAGAAGCCCTCAGCCCTCAGCCCTGCCCTTCGCCAACCTCGCCATACGCTGCGCATCATCGAAAATACCACGCAGGATGCGCAACTCGCGCTGATCCAGACCCGCTTTGTTGAATAACCGGTGCAGTCGGCGCTCGATCGTGACCGGCGATCGCCCTTTGTGGAAATCTATATCTTTGAGCATTTGCGACAAATGCGTAAAGAAGTACTCCATCTGCTCGGCGGTCGCCGGTGGATCGGATTTTGCCGCAGCTTGCGTTCCGGATAGCGCATTTAGCTGAGTCAGGCGCAGTTCGTAGGCCAGCACCTGCACGGCCTGGGCGAGATTGAGCGAGGAATAGGTCGGATCGCTCGGGATATGCACGGCAACCTGGCAGCGCATCAACTCGTCGTTCTCCAGGCCGGTGCGCTCGTTGCCAAATACCACAGCCACTTCACCGCCCGCAGCAGCGGCCTGCATTGCCTGCGTGGCAGCTTCGCGTGGTGCGAGTTCCGGCAGCGGCACGCCGCGCCGGCGCGCACTGCAACCGAGCGCGAAGGTGCAATCGGCAATCGCCTCAACCAGAGTCGGCACGACGACGATGCGCTCGAGCACATCGTCGGCCCCGGCGGCCATCGCCGTCGCATCCGCATGCGGATACTTGTGCGGCGCGACCAGCACCAGGCGCGCGAATCCCATCGTGCGGATCGCGCGCGCCGCGGCGCCGATATTGCCCGGATGCGAGGGGCGCACGAGGACGAAGCGCAAGGATTGAGGGCTGAGGGCTGAGGGCTGAGGGCTGTCAGACATGAGGTGATTGTTGTCTTCTCCGGGCCCAATTATGCGCAATCCAACGTCTCGTCGCGCTTTTCGGCCCTCAGACCTCAGCCCTCAGCCCTGCCTTTATGCTAACCTGCGCGCCCGCCGGCCAGCCCGGACGGCGTTCTTTATCAAGCGATCGATTCGGAGTCATTCATGGCACGTCCCGCCATCAACGTCGCGGTGAAAGCCGCGCGCGCCGCCGGCAATATCATCCTGCGCTATCTGAGTCGCGTGGAGCATCTGGCCGTCGAGGAGAAGGCGCGCCACGACTATGTGAGCGAGGTCGATCGCCTGGCCGAAGCCGAAATCATCCGCGAACTGCGCCGCGCCTACCCCAATCACGCCGTGCTCGGCGAGGAATCCGGCTTGACCGGCAAGTCCAGCAAGGTGTGGATCATCGATCCACTCGATGGCACGCACAACTATCTGCGCGGCTTTCCGCATTTCTCGGTATCGATCGGCTTCCGCGATCACGGCGATCTGATCTACGGCGTGGTCTACGATCCGCTGCGCGACGAAATCTTCACCGCGAGCAAGGGCGACGGCGCGTTTCTCAACGACCGCCGCATCCGCGTGGCCAAGCGTGAAAACCTGCAGGGCGCCCTGCTCGGCACCGGCTTCCCGTTTCGTCAGCGCGAACACCTGAATGCACAGCTCGACATGACCCGCGCCTTGCTCGGCGAAGCCGAGGATATCCGCCGCACCGGTTCGGCCGCACTCGATCTGGCCTATGTCGCCGCCGGACGTCTGGACGGCTTTTTCGAAATCGGCCTGAACCCTTGGGACATGGCCGCAGGCGTGCTGCTCGTGCGCGAGGCCGCCGGTCACACCTGCGATTTCGCCGGCCGCAACGGCATGCCGGACAGCGGCAATATCATCGCCGGCAATCACTTCGTGGCAGCTGCCATGGCCAAGGTGATTTCAGCGCATTCGCCGCCGGCGTTGTTGAAAGCGTAAAAAAAGCAAATTGGCCGCAAAGAGCGCGAAGGGCGCAAAGTAAAAATTTTGTCTCTTTGCGTCTTTTGCGCTCTTTGCGGCTAAACCATTCTCTATCGCACGCTGGCGACGCGGCGATCGACGAAGGCGGCGGCGCGATCCAGCGCCGCATCAAGATCCACACTCAAATCCTCGATCGCTTCGATACCCACGGACAGGCGCAGCAGGCCGTCGCCGATACCGGCGACGCGGCGCGCCTCGGCATCCATCGCCGCATGCGTCATCGTGGCCGGATGCGCGACCAGGCTTTCGACGCCGCCAAGCGATTCGGCCAACGTGAAATTCTGCAGACCATCGACAAAGGCTTCGACCGCCGCGATGCCGCCGGCGAGGTCGAAGCTGAGCATGCCGCCGAAGCCGCGCTGCTGGCGCGCGGCTAGCGCATGGCCCGGATGCGTCGCCAGACCGGGGAAATATACTTTTTCCACGCTTGGATGCGCCGCGAGTTGATCCGCGAGCGCGGTGGCGTTTTCCTGATGCGCGCGCAGCCGCGGCTGCAGGGTGCGCAGGCCGCGCAGGGTCAGATAACTGTCGAACGGCGCGCCGGAGAGACCCAGGCAGTTGCACCACCAGGCGAGTTGCTCGCCGACTGCCGCATCCTTCCACACCACCGCGCCGCCGACCACGTCGGAATGGCCGTTGAGGTACTTCGTCGTCGAATGCACGACGATATCCGCGCCGAGCGCGATTGGCTGCTGCAGAGCCGGTGACAGGAACGTGTTGTCGACCACGACCAGCGCATCGACCGCATGCGCGAGCCGCGTCACCGCGGCGATATCGACGATGCGCAGCAGCGGATTGCTCGGCGTTTCGATCCACACCAGTTTCGGTTTGCGCGCGAGCGTCGCTGCCAGCGACGCCTTGTCGGAGAAATCCACTATTTCAATTTTATACAGCTCGCGCGCTGCCTGCGCCTTGAACAAGCGATAGCTGCCGCCGTAGCAGTCGTGCGGCACGACCAGTAGATCGTCCGGGCCGAACTGCGCGGTAATCAGGGTGATCGCGGACATGCCGGACGAGGTGACCACGCCGCCGACGCCACCTTCGAGTTCGGCCAAGGCACCGGCGAGCACGTCGCGCGTGGGATTGCCCGAGCGCGTGTAGTCGTAAGCGCGTTTCTTGGCGAAGCCGGCGAAGCTGAAATTCGTGGACAGGCAAATCGGCGGCATTACCGCGCCATGCGCGGCATCGCAATCGACACCCGCACGCGCGGCGATCGTGGCGGACTGGCGCGCCTTCGGCGTGGACAAGCTCATGGCGTGGTCTCCAGCGCTCTGGCGAACAGGGCACCGACCACGGCCTCCTCCTTGAGGAAGGCATCGTGGCCGTAGTTGGAGGAAATCTCGACGAGTTCGCAGCGCTCGCCGGCGCGCTGCGCGTATTCGTGCAGCAGCGACAGCGACACGGTCAGATCCTCGCGCACGGCGAACAGTGTGGTCGGCACGCGCACGCTGGCTGGATCGATTTCATGCGTATCCAGCGAACGTCCGAGGCAGCGGTAAGCGTCGGCATCGAAACGCTGGACGAACTTCTTGCCGTGATGATCGATCCAGCCGGTCACGCTGTCGGCAGGATCGTCCTGCTGCGTCGAGTCGGTGTTGAAGCGCTGTTCGACGCCTTCGGCCGTGCGGTAGCCAAGGACGGCCAGCGAACGAGCGAGAGCGAGCGCTTGCGTCGATCCGGTATCGCCGCCGAGATCGAGAATCGCGCGCTGCACATGGCGCAGGGCGATACCGAATTGCGCCGGTCGGTGCGCGGCGCTGAGCAGCACGAGACGGCGCAGGCGATCGCCGAGCAGCGCGGCAAGCTGCTGCGCGACATTGCCGCCGTACGAAGCGCCGACCAGCAGATGCACGCGGCGCACGCCGAGACGGTTCAACAGCAGCAGCAGTGCGCGCGCCTGGTCCGAGGTGGAAATCGCGGGGAAGTCGTCGTGCGGCGTTCCCCCCCACCCCGTGCCCTCCCCCGCTTCGCGGGAGAGGGGGAGTGATTTTCGCGCTGCGCGCGACGGATTTATTTCATGCCGTCCATGGCGCGGGCCGGTCGAGGCATCGCAGCCGCCGAGCCAGTCGATGCCGAGCAGACGATAACGGTTCGTGTCCAGCGCTTTGCCGGCGCCGCATTGGCTTTCCCACCAGCCGCGGCGCGCGCCTTGATCGGTATTTTCGGCACACAGGCGGCGGTGCGCGGAAATACCGCCGAGCACCACGATCAGTGGCGCATCGGCCGGACCGACACATTGCCAGGCGAGCTTTGCATTGCGCAATGCGGCGCCGGATTCGAGTACGAAAGGTTCGGGGAGCGCGAGTTCGCCCTGCTGCGATTGCACGGTCGCAGGAGTCGGCGAGGTCGCAGACTGCAGCGCAGCGCGACGCGGTTGCAGTGGCAGGGAAAGCTCGGCGCTCATTTCATCGGTCTCGTTGTTCACTCTTGCCCTCAACGAGACGGTGCGCGGTTCCAAGCGCTCGCCTCATCTTTCGGGGTCCACCGCAGCCACAAGGACTGCGGACCTCGCAGGAATTGGCACCAATCGCGCAATGGGGTTTTAACCGCATCTTGCAAAGGTTGCCCCGGCGTCGCTGGGCCCGCCCCTCAGCCGGTCTTGATGAGTACACGAGTGATTCTATCCAATAAAATATGGATGTCAAGACGTTTAGACGTCTATTTCATTCAGTATCGACAGCGGGCGCAGGGCGCGCCAAATCGCCTACGCAGTCTTGCGCTGGCTGGCGACGAAAATACCGAGCAGGGACAAGGCCAGACCGAACCAGGCCAGCGCCGTCGTCGCGCGCGCGAACAGCAGCACGTCGAGCACGAAGGACAGTGCCGGCTGCAACAACAGCAACAGGCCGACCAGGGACGCCGGCAGCTGCGGCATCGCCTGCGCGATCAGCACCCAGCCCAGCACTTGGCCGATGAAGGCCAGGGCCAGCAACGCCAACCAGGATTGCGTATCGGGGATCGCGAAGCTCTCGCCTTCCGCGACCACGGCGAGTGCAAGCATCAGCGCACACAGCAAACTGAGCAGGCACAGGGCGCGCTCCGGCGTCAGTTGTGCGCGGCGCAACTGAGCCTGGCGCAGGCTCAGCATGTAGACCGCATAGGCGATGCCGGTCAACACACCCAGTACGATACCGAAACGATAACCAGCATCCAGTCCATGCCAGTCGAACCCGACCAGCAACCACAATCCGAACATCGCCATCGCCACGCCGGCGAAAAATCGCCAGTCGAGCCGCTCGTGATAGAACACGACACCGGCCAGGGCCATCACGAACACCTGGAAATTGCCGATCAGGGTCGCGAGCCCCGGACCGATCAACTGGATACTGCGATGCCACATCATCAGATCCACCGCGAACGCGAGTGCTGGCACGAGCAGCCAGATCGCATCGCGCCAGCCGACGCCGCGCCATCGCCGGAGCGCGGTGAGCAGCACGACCAGCATGGCGCCGCCGAACGCCACGCGATAGAAAGCGGACACGGTCGGCGCGACATGCGCGTAACGCACGAAGATGCTCGTCGTGGAGATCAGCGCGGCGCCAGCGAGCAGGCGCCAGAACGCGCCACGCGGAACCGTACCGGCGGATGGGCGCGCCGCGCTCATACGCTGCGTTCGTGCAGCACCGCGAGCGGCTCGGTCACCGTCTCGGCCAGCCAGTCGCACAACGCGGGCAACGCAGCGATCGTCTCAACATAGGCGCGTGCCGACGCATCGAGTTCGATCGCATAGCTGATGAAGCGCAGCACCACGGGCGCATACATCGCATCGGCGATACTGAACTTGCCGAACAGGAACGGACCCTCGCCTGCGTGCCGTTCACGTGCTTCGCGCCAAATCGCGGCGACGCGTTCGACATCGCGCTGCGCCTCGACGCTGAGCGGCGGCGTGGCCACGCGCTTGCGGCAATTCATCGGCAGCGCCGCGCGCAGCGCCGTGAAACCGGAATGCATCTCCGCGCTGATCGCGCGCGCCCAGGCGCGCGTTGTGCGGTCGGCGGGCCAGGCGCGGCCGTCGAGAAAGCATTCGTTGGCGTATTCGCAAATCGCCAGCGAATCCCAGACGCGCACCTCGCCGTCGATCAATACCGGCACGCGGCCGGCCGGCGAATAGTCGCCGATGCGCGCGTAGAACTCCGGCGTGTCCAGCGGCAGCTTGATCTCGGTAAAGGCGACGTCGAACTGGCGCAACAGCAGCCAGGCACGCAGCGACCAGGAGGAATAGTTCTTGCTGCCGATCACCAGGGTCGGGGACGAGGTCATATGGGTTGTCGTTTAAAGAGGTGTGCGGCGCACTGGCCGCAGGAGAGCATGAGCTAAATCGATTCGCCGCCCCAGCCATCGTCGAAATCGGCATCGCTCAGTGCGGGGCCCGATCGTCGCTCGCACAGGGCCGCATCGATGCGTTCGGCAATCGGCCGCGCGTTCGGCCAGTCGACCTGCGCCACCATCACGTTGACCAGCGCATTTAGCGGCAATTCGCCGGCCGCGCCGGTGAGATATTGCCCACTGACGAAGGCAACGATGCCGGCTGCTTCAAGCGCGTTCTTGACCAGATTCGCATCGATGATGTTTTCCGCCTGATAAACGATTTTCATGCGCAGCCTTGGGTGCCTTCGCCCCCACGCTAGCGCATTCCGCACGCGCAGGCAAAGCGCTGCCCCATTCGTTTTCCGGCGGCTTATCCGTATACTCCTGTACTTTGGCCACAAACGGCCGCAGAGCCGCGGAAAAACCCCAGAAGAATGAGCAGCGACACCCCCGTCAGCAGCAATTTTATCCGCCAGATCGTGACCGCCGATCAGGCCGCCGGCAAGCACAATGGCCGTGTGGTCACGCGCTTTCCGCCCGAGCCGAACGGCTATCTGCATCTTGGCCATGCCAAGTCGATCTGCCTCAATTTCGGCGTCGCCGCGGATTACGGCGGCGTCTGCCATCTGCGCCTGGACGATACCAATCCGATCCGCGAAGACCCGGAATTCGTCGAAGCGATCAAGGCCGACGTGCGCTGGCTCGGCTTCGACTGGGACGCGCTGCGTCACGCTTCGGATTACTTCGAGGTCATTTATCTGTGCGCGCTGAAGCTGATCCGCGACGGCGTGGCCTTCGTCTGCGACCTTTCTGCCGACGAGGTGCGCTCGTACCGCGGCACGCTGACCGAGCCGGGTCGCAATTCGCCGTATCGCGAGCGCAGCGTCGAGGAAAATCTCGACCTGTTCACGCGCATGCGCGCGGGCGAGTTCGACGACGGAGCCAAGACCCTGCGCGCAAAAATCGACATGGCTTCGGGCAATATCAACCTGCGCGACCCGACCCTGTACCGCATCCGCAAGATAGCGCATCAGAACACCGGCACTGCCTGGCCGATCTACCCGATGTACGACTACGCGCATTGCATTTCCGATGCGGTCGAAGGCATCACGCACTCCTTGTGCACGCTGGAATTCGAAGATCACCGCCCGCTCTACGACTGGTGCCTCGCGCAGATCGATCTGCCGCATCATCCCGAACTCGTCGCGCCACTGATCGCTGCGGGCCTGCAGATGCCGGTGTCGACGCCGCAGCAGATCGAATTCGCGCGCGGCAATCTCGATTACACCGTGATGAGCAAGCGCAAGCTCGCGGCCATGGTCGAGGACAAACTGGTCGACGGCTGGGACGATCCGCGCATGCCGACGCTGTCGGGTGCACGCCGGCGTGGATATCCGCCCGCAGCGATCCGTGCGTTCTGGGAGCGCGCCGGGGTGTCCAAGCAGAATTCAGTGATCGAATATTCAGTGCTCGAGGGCTGTGTGCGCGAGGAACTCGATGCGAGCACGCCGCGCCGCCTCGCGGTGATCGACCCGCTGCGCGTGACGCTCACCAACCTGGCCGCCGATCACCTCGAAACACTGGCGTTCCCGAACCATCCGAAAAACGAGAGCTTCGGCACGCGCGCCGTGCCGTTCGCGCGTGAACTCCTGATCGAGCGCGAGGATTTCATGGAAACGCCGGTGAAAGGCTTCCATCGCCTCGTGCCCGGCGGCGAAGTTCGCCTGCGTGGCGTTGGCATCGCCCGGTGCGATGAAGTTGCGAAAGACGCCGATGGAAATATCGTCGAGCTGCGCTGCACGCTCGACACGGGCACGCGCGCAGGCCAGCCCGGCGCGGATCGCAAGGTTAAGGGCACGATCCACTGGGTCAGCGCGCGGCACGCGTTGCCTGCCGAGATTCGGCTGTACGAGCGTCTGTTCGATGCGCCGAATCCCGACGACGACAGCGACGGCAAAACCTATCGCGACCATCTGAATGCCAATTCGCGGCGCGTCGTGCGCGGCTACGTCGAAGCTTCGCTCGCCGACGTTCACGCCGAGCAGGCATTCCAGTTCGAGCGCCTCGGCTATTTCGTCACCGACCGCCGCGATCACACGCCCGGCAAACCCGTGTTCAACCGCAGCGTAACCTTGCGCGATTCGTTCACCAAAACGAAGTAAGAAAAGATCAAGATCGATTCAGCCGCAAAGAGCGCAAAACGCGCAAAGGAGAACAGAAAATTTTTGCTGGTCCTTTGCGTCCTTCGCGCTCTTTGCGGCCAATCGCTCCTGAAACGGTCTTCTGAAAAGGGAACTCCGAATGCACACCCTGCCGTCGCTGGTGAACCTGTCGCTGCCCGACTGGGTCGAGCGCGAAGTCGACGCTACGCGCATCTATGCCGACGACGAATCGCGCGTCGCCCTGGCCATCCAGCTTGCGCAGCGCAATGTCGAACTCGCCACCGGCGGCCCATTCGGCGCGGCCGTGTTCACGGCTGAAGGCAAGCTGGTGTCGGTCGGCGTCAATCGGGTCGTGCCGCAGAGTTGCTCGGTCGCGCACGCGGAAATGATGGCCTACATGCTCGCGCAGACGAAGCTGCAGCGCTTTCGCCTGAACGACCCCGACGGCGAATTCGTGCTCGCCACGAGCGCGCAGCCATGCTGCCAGTGCTATGGCGCGACCGTGTGGGCCGGCATCGACGAACTGCTGATCGGTGCGCGCGCCGAGGACGTCGAGGAGCTCACCGAATTCGACGAGGGCCCGCTGCCCGCCGACTGGGTCGGCGATCTCGAACGCCGCGGAGTGCGCGTCAAGCAGGACATCCTGCGCACGCAGGCGCGCGAAGTATTTGTGCGCTATCGCCAGCTCGGCGGCGCGAATTACTGAAAACCGCCGTTTGGCGGATAACGACGCAATGACCGACGAGCGCACATCTGCGCAACGCCTGATTCTCTATTGCCGGGCCGGCTTCGAGGGCGAATGCGCGCAGGAAATCGCCGCGCTGGCCGCGGCGGCGGGCATCCATGGCCATGTGCGCGCGCAGCGCGACAGCGCGTTTGCGGAATTCGTCGCGCCGGCCGGGTGCGACGAAGCCGATCTGCGCCGCCTCGCCGATGTACGCGCGCTGATCTTCGCGCGCCAGTGCGGCGTGGTTTTCGCCCAGCTCGACGATCTGCCCGCGCACGACCGCCTCACGCCGCTCATGACCGCACTGCGCGTACGCGGCGAGCGCTATGCCGAGGTTTTCATCGAAGCGCCGGACACCAACGAAGGCAAGGCTCTGGCAACGTTCTGCCGCAGCTTCGGCAATGCGCTGGTCGGAGCGATGAAAAACGCGCGTCTGCTCGATGCGGGCCTCTCCCGGCCATCCATGGCCTCCGAGGCACTTGGGCTCCTGCCCGGCGCCACCCGGCGCCTGCACGCCTTTTTTCCACAAAGCGCTAAAGTGTACTTGTGCAGCAATGATATCGCGCGCAGTTCGGCGTGGCCGCAGGGCATTCCGCGCCTGAAGTTTCCGCGCGAGGCGCCGAGCCGCTCGACGCTGAAACTCGACGAGGCACTGCTCGTGCTGCTCGACGAAGGCGAGCGCGAGCGCTGGCTCAAGCCCGGCATGAGCGCAGTCGATCTGGGCGCGGCGCCCGGCGGCTGGACTTGGCAGCTCGTGCGTCGCTCGTTGCGCGTGACCGCGATCGACAACGGCCCGATGGATGCGGCGCTGCTGCAATCCGGCCTCGTCACCCACGTGCGCGAGGACGGTTTCCGCTACCGGCCGAAGAAGCCGGTCGACTGGCTGGTCTGCGATATGGTCGAACAGCCTCGACGCGTGGCTGCGCTGATCGCGCAATGGCTGGCCGAAGGCTGGTGCCGGCACGCGATCTTCAATCTCAAGCTGCCGATGAAAAAGCGCTACGAGGAAACGCGGTTGTGCCTGGATTCATTGCGCAGTGAGCTGGCCGCGCACGGCCGCGGCGCCGATATCCGCGCCAAGCAGCTGTATCACGACCGCGAGGAAATCACGGTGTTTGCGCAGAGTAAATAGCAAACCAATCGTCATTCCGGCAGGGCTCGCCGGACTGCGCAGGCAGGATGCCGGAGCGAACGGCGAAGCCGACGCAAAGGGGGCGACAGGAGCTGCGCGCAATCCAGACTGCATGGATGCGACCTACGTGTACTTGCCTTGCATGCTTGCCATCCGTGGCCTCGATCCCGGCAATCCCTGCCGGGATGACGGCCTCTCATCATAGAGTAGTGCATCGTTTGTTTTACAAACGATTACATGCGGCGCGGCATCCACGCTATCCTTGCGCCCCTTTGCCGAGTTGGCCGCCAGGCGCCAGTTGAAAACCATTGACTGAATGAAACGCTTCCGCTCCCTGCTTCCCTTGATCGTGCTTATCGCGCTCGGTATCGCCCTGCTCTCGTCGGGCGTGCTCAATCGCCTGCGCCCGGAAACGCTTGCACTGGAACAGGCGAGCCTGCAGGCGCAGATCGCCCTGCATCCGCTGCTCGCTTCGCTCGCGCAAATCGCCGCGATGACCCTGGCGATCGCGACCGGGCTTCCGGGCATGATCGTGGTCGTGCTCGCCGGCGGCATGCTGTTCGGGACCGTGGCGGGAACGTTCCTGACGATGATCGGCGTGACCCTGGGCGCGCTGGTCCTGTTCCTCGCCAGCCGCTCCGCGTTCGGCGATCACAGCGGCGCCGACGCGCCCGGGCTGGTGACGCGCCTGCGCGGCGGCTATCTCGCCCACCCTGTCAGCTACACGTTTTTCCTGCGTCTGGTGCCGTTCTTTCCGTTCGGCGGCGTTACCGTCGCCCTGGCCTGGCTGCGCTGCCCGCTATGGCTGTTCGTCACCGCAACCGCGATCGGCGGCACCGTGATGATCGGCGTCGAGACCGCACTCGGCGCCGCACTGGCGCGCAATATCGGCGAGCAACAGTCGATCAATTCGAGCCTGCTGCACGACCCGGCGGTGCTGCTGCCGCTGGCGGGCATGGGCCTGCTCGCCTTGATCCCGGTCCTGATCAACAAACTGCGTGGCGGCGGCGGCTGAGCACGGCTGCGCGCATTGCGGCGGAATTTGAGCCCCGCGCCGCGCATGGGCTATCCTGCAGCGTTACGACAGGCGGCTGGCTGAGCAACGCCAGCCGTCGAGTTTCCGAGGCCGAGTTTTGACCCCCATCGTACGCACTTCCCCCCCGACTTCGTTCTGGCGCGCGTTGAGCCTCGCCGTTCTGGTCGCGTTGGCGAATATTGCGTTGTGGACGGCCGTGAACCAGCCCAAACAGGTGCCCGACTGGGACGGCAAGATCGGCGGCTTCGCCTATTCGCCGTACCAGCGCTTCCAGAATCCGCTCAAGCTGATCTTTCCGACCAGCGACGAGATCGACGCCGATCTGAAACTGCTGGCGACGCGCAGCGAGCGCATCCGCACCTATTCGTCGCTGGAAAACCCGGCAATTCCGGCGATCGCGAAAAAGTACGGGCTGAAAGTACTCGCCGGCACCTATCTGGACCATCGCATCCAGCGCAACGAGGATGAAATCGCCGCGCTGATCGATTCGACGCGACGCAACGACAATATCGATCGCGTCATGGTCGGCAACGAAACTCTGTTGCGCGGCGACATGAGCATCGATGCACTGATCGGCTATATCGACCGCGTGCGCGCCCAGGTCAAGGTGCCGGTGTCGACCGCCGAGCCCTATTGGGTGTGGATGAAATATCCGCAGCTGGCCAAGCACGTCGATTTCATCACCATCCATTTGTTGCCGTACTGGGAAAAAATTCCGCGCAAGGACGCGGTCGGCATCGGCGTGCTCAAGCGCTACAGCGAAATGCAAAGCGCGTTTCCTGGCATGCATATCCTGATCGGCGAAGTGGGCTGGCCTTCGGCCGGCGACCGCATCAGCGTGGCGACGCCCTCGGTCGAGGACGAGGCGCAGTTCATCCGCCAGTGGGTGAAGGAAGCCGCGTCGCGCAAGATCGACTATTACCTGATGGAAGCCTTCGATCAGCCGTGGAAGGAGGGCATCGAGGGCCGCGTCGGCGCCTACTGGGGAACCTATGGCGCCGACCGCCAGCAGAAGTTCGGCTTCACCGGCACCGTGGTCGAGGACCCGTCCTGGCCGCTCAAGGCCGCCGTAGCCTGCCTGCTGGCGCTGCTGCCGATGTTCTTCTTCGCCCGCCACTTCATCCGCTTTCGCTGGCCCGGACTGCTGTTCTTTTGTATACTTATCCAGATTTCCGCATCGCTGCTGGTCTGGTCGGTGACCTTGCCGCTGGCGTTCTACCTGGGACCGTTCGACTGGACCATGCTGGTGGTCCTGTTCCCGGCGCAACTCGCCATCATCCTGATCCTGCTGATCAACGGTTTCGAGTTCACCGAAGTGCTCTGGCGCAAATACTGGCTGCGCGGCTTCGGTCTGCTCACGCCCGAAGCCGGCGAGGTACAGCCCTTCGTCTCGATTCATCTGGCGAGCTGCAACGAGCCGCCGGAGATGGTGATCCTGACCCTGGATTCGCTGGCCGCGCTCGACTACGAGAACTACGAAGTCCTCGTGATCGACAACAATACGAAGAACGAGGATGTATGGAAGCCGGTCGAGGAGCATTGCGCCAAGCTTGGTGCGCGGTTCCGTTTCTTCCATTTGAATCCGTGGCCGGGCTTCAAGGCCGGTGCGCTGAACTTCGGTCTCAAGGAAACCGATGCGCGCGCGGAGGTCGTCGCCGTGATCGATGCCGACTACGCCGTGCGCGCGGACTGGCTGCGCGCGCTTACCGGCTATTTCCACGATCCGAAAGTCGCCGTCGTGCAATGTCCGCAGGCGCATCGCGATTGGGAACACAACGCATTCCGGCGCATGACCAACTGGGAATACGACGGCTTCTTCCGCATCGGCATGCATCACCGCAACGAGCGCAACGCGATCATCCAGCACGGCACGATGACCATGGTGCGCAGGGACCTGCTGCAGAACACCGGCGAATGGTCGGAGTGGACGATCTGCGAGGACGCCGAGCTCGGCCTGCGCCTGATGCACGCGGGTTACGACCTGGTCTATGTCGACGAGGTGATGGGCCGCGGTCTCACGCCGGCGGATTTCACCGCCTACAAATCGCAGCGCTATCGCTGGGCGTTCGGTGCAATGCAGATCCTCAAGGGCCGCTGGGGCTGGATGACGCGCAAAGGTCCGCTCACGGGCGGCCAGCGTTTCCATTTTCTCACCGGCTGGTTCTCGTGGTTCGCCGATGCGCTGCATCTGGCGTTCACCCTGCTCGCGCTCACATGGACCGCCGGCATGCTCGCCCTGCCCGAGTATTTTACCTTGCCGCTGGACCTGTTTATTTATCCGATCCTGGGTTTCTTCGTGTTCAAGGCCGTGATCGGTATAGTTCTATACCGCGTGCGCGTGCCCTGCTCGTGGAAGGACACCCTGATGGCTTCGATCGCGAGCATGGGACTGAGCCACGCGATCGCGCGCGGCATTTATCTCGGTCTGTGGAAGAAGAAAGGCGAATTCGTGCGCACAGCGAAGAGCCGGCGCCTGTCCAAGCGTCCGAATCCGCTCGCGGCCGTGCAGGAAGAGCTGCTGATGTTCATCGCGATCATCCTCGCGATCCTCGGCGTACTCGGCCTCCCCGGCGCGCTGAACAGCTGGCTCAGCGGCGTGCATGAACTGCCGGGCACGCGCCATCTCACCGATTACTCCGAAGGCAAGCTGTGGGTCGCGATCCTCGCCGCACAGGCGATACCGTATCTTTCCGCACTGATCGGCGCGACGGTCGCCGGGCGCGCCGGAGAAAAGAGCGGTTAGCTCCTATCCGGATTTGGCGGACAAACCGCGCGCCGCATAAAACTCCGCAGCGAATTCGCTCAGCCGTTGCGCGGCGATCGCCTCGCGCAAGCCGCGCATCAGATCCTGGTAATAATGCAGGTTGTGAATCGTCGCAAGCATCGGACCGAGCATCTCGCCGCACTTGTCCAGATGGCGCAGATACGCGCGCGAAAAACCGCTGCGGCAGGTGTAGCAGGCACAGGTTTCATCGAGCGGGCGCGTATCGCGCTCGTACTGCGCGTTGCGGATGCGCAGCACACCGCTGCGCGTGAAGATATGTGCGTTGCGCGCGTTACGCGTCGGCATCACACAATCGAACATGTCGATACCCCGCGTTACCGCCTCGACAATATCCTCGGGGCGGCCCACGCCCATCAGATAGCGCGGACTATGGGTCGGCAGCAGCGGTATCGTGTCTTCGAGCGTGCGATTGCGTTCGACTTCCGGCTCGCCGACCGCAAGGCCGCCGATTGCGTAGCCGTCGAAACCGATATCGATCAGCCGCTGCGCGGATACTTTGCGCAAATCCGCAAAAGTACCGCCCTGCACGATGCCGAACAGTGCATTCGGATTTGCCAGATCGTCGAACGCGCGGCGCGAGCGCTCGGCCCAGCGCAGACTGAGTTCCATCGAATCGCGCGCCTGCTTCTCCGTCGCCGGCTCGTTACCTATCAAATAAGGCGTGCATTCGTCGAAAATCATCGCGATATCCGAATCGAGAGCGCGCTGGATGCGCATCGACTCCTCGGGCGAGAGAAACACCTGCGCCCCGTCTACCGGCGAAGCGAAACGCACGCCCTCCTCGCTGATCTTGCGGCGCTCGGCCAGCGAGAACACCTGAAAGCCGCCCGAGTCGGTCAGGATCGGCTTGTCCCAGCCGATGAAGCGATGCAGGCCGCCGAACGACTCAATCACCGCCAGTCCGGGCCGCAGGTACAGATGAAACGTATTGCCCAAAATAATTTCCGCGCCGGTGTCGACGATCGACTGCGGCGTCATCGCCTTGACCGAGCCATAGGTGCCGACGGGCATGAATGCCGGCGTCTCGATCGCGCCGCGCGCCAACGTGATGCGCCCGCGGCGCGCGGCGTGGTCGGTGGAAAGCAGCTGAAATTGCATGGAAGTCATTGGTGAATTTCTTTGGCGGGCAAAATCAACATCGCATCGCCATAGGAAAAGAACCGGTAGCGCTGCGCAACGGCATGCCGATAGGCATCGAGAATCAACTCGCGCCCGACATAGGCCGACACCAGCATCAGCAAGGTCGATTCGGGCAAATGAAAATTCGTGATCAGCGCGTCCACGCTGGTGATGCGATAACCGGGGAAAATGAATATCTGCGTTTCGCCGGCGAAGGGTTCGACGATGCCGTCGCGCAGCGCGGATTCGAGCGCGCGCACCACCGTGGTGCCGACCGCGATCACGCGCCCGCCGCGCGCACGCGCCCGGCGCATCTTCTCGATCAGTTCGGCGCCGACATTGAGCCATTCGCGATGCATGACATGCTCTTCGAGCCGATCCTTGCGCACCGGTTGAAACGTGCCCGCACCGACATGCAGGGTGACGTAGCCGAAATCGACACCGCGTGCGCGCAGCGCCTCCAGCAACGGCGCATCGAAATGCAGTCCGGCGGTCGGCGCGGCGACTGCGCCGGGCTTGCGCGCATACACGGTCTGGTAGCGCGCCTCGTCCTCCGCGTCCGCGGTACGCGCGATATACGGTGGCAGCGGCATGCGGCCTAGTCTGGCCAGGAGTTTTTCCAGCGGCTCGGCGGCCTCGAAACGCAAGGTATAAAATTCGCCCTCGCGCCCGAGCACGGATATCGCGCTGCCGTCTTCGAGCAGAATGCGCGACCCGGCGCGCGGCTTTTTGCTCACGCCAAGCTGGGCCAGTGCGTCGTGTGTGCCAAGCACGCGCTCGATCAGAATCTCGACCGCGCCGCCGGTTTCCTTGTGCCCGAACAGGCGTGCCTGCAGCACGCGTGTGTCGTTGAACACGAGCAAGTCGCCCGCGCGCAGGTACTCGGTCAGATCGGTGAAATGCCGATCGTCGAACCTGCGCGCCGCGACATCGATCGCGAGCAGGCGGCTGGCCGAACGTACGGCCAGCGGCGCCTGCGCGATCAGTTCGCGCGGCAGATCGAAGTGGAAGTCGGTTTTTTTCACCGCGTAATTGTACGCGGTGGCAAGTTACACAGCAGATCATTCGCAAGCAGCCGTCCATGGATCTCCTCCGTTCGGCATCCTGCCTCACCTGTAATCCGCGGCGCGCGATACGGTTGGACAGCATTCCAAGTAGCCTTCCCTGGCGCGTCTCCGTTCGGCATCCTGCCTCACCTGTAGCCGAGCGCACGCGATGCGCTTCAACGCATCGCGTCAGCGCGCTTGGCTACAACCAGCCCTTCTGCCGCGCCAACCGATACGCCTCGATGCGATTGCCGACACCGAGTTTGCCGATCGCTTCGGACAGATAATTGCGCACCGTACCCTGCGACAAATGCAGTTGCTCGGCAATATCGCCCGCGGACATGCCCTCGCCCGCGAGACGCAGCACTTGACGCTCGCGATCGTTGAGCGGATCGGCCTCGCTCCAGGCTTCGAGCGCGAGTTGCGGATCGATTGCGCGCCCGCCGCGATGCACTTTGCGCAAGGCCTCGGCAAGCTGATCGGCCGGCGCGTCCTTCAACAAATAACCGCTGACGCCCGCATCCAGCGCACGGCGCAGAAATCCCGGCCGCGCGAACGTGGTCAGGATCACCACCTTGCATTCGAGGCCGCGTTCGCGGATGCGTAGTGCGAGTTCCAGGCCGGTCAGGCGCGGCATTTCGATATCGGTGACGACGACATCGGGCCCGCGGTTTTCCGATAGCGCGCGTTGCACCAGGGCCCAGGCCTCCTCGCCGTCGGCCGCGCTGCCGATCACCTCGAGGTCGGACTCGAGCCCGAGCAGTGCGGACAAGGCGCCGCGCACCATGGCCTGGTCTTCGGCGAGAAGGACGCGGATCATGATCGAAGAATCGGGAGCGGCATGCGCGTCATTGTAGGGCCGCAATGCGAACGCGGCCATTCCGGGCAATCGTGCCAGCCCGGGCGACCGCATGCGCCTGCATGCTACGCGCGCCGCAATGCCGCCGCAGGTGCGTCCACCGCGTGTTGGCCTTGCGGTATCGGCAAGCTCACGCTCAGTCGCGTGCCGCTTCCGCGCTGCGACTGGATACTGAGCTGCGCACCGACCGTCGCCAGGCGCTCGCGCATGCCGGTCAAGCCGTTGCCAGGCACGATCGCGCCGCCACGGCCGTTGTCCTCGATGCGCAGGACCACTTTGTTCTGCGCGCATTCGAGTGCGATGTGCGCCTGCGTCGCCTGCGCGTGGCGCTGGATGTTCGTCACCGCTTCGCGCACGGTCATCGCGAGTACGGTTTCGACGTCGACCGGCAACGCGATGTCGGCCAGCGCATAGTCGAGGCGCACGCTGTTGGACTCAAGCAGCAGCTTCGCCGACGCCAGTTCGGCGGCGAACCCCGCCGCGCGGATGCCGGTCACCGCACGCCGCACTTGTGCCAGCGCATCGCGGGCGACGCGCTCGACATCGGCCATTTCGCGCCTGGCGGCCGTCGCATCGCGACCGAACAATTTGTTGGCGAGTTCGGACTTGAGCGTGATCAGCGACAAGGTATGCCCAAGCAGATCATGCAGGTCGCGGCCGATGCGCTCGCGCTCGGCCACGGCGGCGAGGCGGCGCACTTCCTCGTGGCTGAGCCGCAGTTCCGCATCGCGCTCCTGCTTGCGCAGGAAATTGATGTTCATGAAACCGACTGCGAGGCTGACCAGCACACCATTGATCAGATACATCCAGGCGAAGCCGAGCAGCAGCAGCCATTGCGCGCTGTACAGTACAAGCAGCACGAATATATTGCGCAACGCGACGCGCGTGGGGCCGCTGAGCGCCAGATACGCGCAGGCGTAGATCACGTAGCACTGCGCGCCAGGGTTGAACGGCGTGACCGCGAAACCGAGCGCGGCCATTGCCGACGCACACCAGACCACCTGCGCGCGATCGCGATAGTAGATGCGATAAAACAGTCCGAGGAATACGACGAAGCTGCTCAGCGTCGGCCAGAGCCAGTGCGGGAATGCATTGCCGGTCTCGTACAGCGGCGTGAAGAACAGCCAGAACGTCCATACCAGCATCAAGGCCGGCAGCCAGTGCGTCGAGCGCTTCGCTCCCGTGTGATCCGCGTAGCCACGCAGCACCGAATTGGCGGACGGCGTGAAAATTCTGCTGAGCATGCCTGACATCCGGACTTATCGCGTAGCGGCCATCGCGGAAGGATACGCCATGGCGCCGCGCGCGACGACGTGGGTTGCCGCCGAGAACAACGCGAGCAGCGCCACGGCCATCAGAAGCAGTGCAGCCCTGTAGTAAAGATATCGCATCATTGCACTCCGAAACGGTCAGGCCGCACGCGCCAGCCAGCGCCGCGCGATGGCGAAGCAGATCGCGGTGAACGCGGCCAGAAACACCAGATGGCCGAATGCACCGCCCATGTACTCGCGTCCGCTGGCGGCCAGCGCCAGCTGGGCCAGGTGATGCGGCGGCCAGAGCACGGCGATGTTGCGGATGAATTCCGGCAGCATCGACAGCGGCATCCACAAGCCCGAAAGAAACGCCATCGGCAGATAGATGAAATTGACGATGGCCGGCGCGGCCGCGGCATTCACGCGGCTGCCGATCAGCAGGCCGAGCGCGCAGAACGGCAACACACCGAACGTCGTGATCAAGCCGAGCAGCAGCCATTGCGCGAGCTGCAGACGCACGCCACCGAGCGTGTACGCCATCGCCGCCAATATCACGTAGATAATCAGTGCGAACAGCATTGCCATGATCATTTTCGCCAGCAGATAGGCTCCGGGCGGCATCGGCGCAACGCGCTTGAGTGCGAGCCAGCCCCGTTCGCGTTCGATCGCGACGCCAACGCCGAAGCCGAACAGGCCCGGCGCCATCACGCCGAACACGCTGTAAGTCGCGAACAGATAATGCGCCGCGGCCGCGCTGTTGCGATTGAGCAGCACGCCGAACAACAGATAGAACAGCGGCGGAAACATCAGCGACGGAATCGCGAACGCCGGCGTGCGCAGCACGCGCAGGAATTCGTATTTCGCTTCGAATGCGTAAGCGGGCAACGAGCGACTTACGGGATAAGTCGTGGCTATGGGGTTCAGTGTGGCGGCGGTAATCGTATTCATCACGCAGCTTCCTTGGTTATTTCGACGAAGGCTTCTGCAAGCCCCGCGCGCCTGACTTCCAGCTCGCTCAAACCCGCGTCCTCGAACAGCAATTGCCGCACCACGGTTTCGGCAGCGTCAGTCACGATCTCGATGCGCTCACCGTCGTGCGCGACGCTGCGCACTTCGGGCCAGCGCGCGATCGTGTCGGCTGTGAGCGCCGACACGCAACGGATGCGCCGCTGCGCCACACGCGCGCGAATCGCGCCGACGCTGCCTTCGGCGACAATGCGGCCTTTGGCGAGCACGGCCACGCGATCGGCCAGCGCCTCGGCCTCTTCCAGATAGTGCGTGGTCAGCGCCACGGCACAGCCTTCGCCGACGAGCTGGCGGATCGTCTTCCACATCGTCTCGCGCGCTTCGATATCCAGGCCGGTGGTCGGCTCGTCGAGGAACAGGATTTCCGCATGCCCGCAGATGGCGAGTGCGAATTGCGCGCGGCGCTGCTGACCGCCGGACAATTTTCCATAGCGGCGTTTGAGCAGGTCCTCGACACCCGCCAACGCAACGATATCGGCAACCGTGCGCGGCCCCGTGTAGTAGCTGCGAAACAGGGTGATCAGTTCGCCGATCGTCAGCGTTTCCGGCACGCCCGTGGTTTGCAGCATCGCGCCGATGCGCCGGCGCGCGGGCAGCGACTTTGGCGCTTGGTCGAACAGGGTCACGCTGCCGCCGTCCGCCTGCAGCAGGCCAAGCAGCAGCGAGACCGCGGTGGTCTTGCCCGCGCCATTCGGGCCAAGCAGGGCGAGCACTTCGCCGCGGCGCACATCCAGATTCACGCCATCGAGCGCAAGCATTTGGCCATAGCGTTTGCTGGCGGCTTCGAGCCTGGCGATGACTTCGGTTTGCGGGCTCATGCCTGGGTCTCCTGACGGTGAGGCAATTCTGCCGCCGGCGCCGCAGCGACGGCAGTCGCGGCCGTCACGACTTTGAGGTGACGAGTGTCAGGCGCAAATTGGCCCCATTAAATTCTCGCATAACTGGCACTTCGGCATACCAAAGACCGATGCTAACATCGGTTCCAGAGTCGACAATTGTTTGCCAAGAATCCTTGGTGCCGCCTTGTCGCAACAGATTTGGAGAGTATTTTCATGACGCTGATCGCCAAACTCGATGAACTGCGCAGCTGCGGCGGTACCGCACGCACGACGGGACTTTCCGATGCGACGATCGAGCGTTTCGTGCGCGACGATTCCACTCTTGTTGCCGCGATCGACGAGGCGCACGCGCTGTTGCAGAAGCTGCGCAGCGAAATGCCGGAACTGCTCAAGCTCGACGAAGCCGCGCAGCTTGCGTATGTGCAGGCCGACTACATCAATTTCTATGCCGATGACGCGATCAACCCGTATGTCGCGCTGGCCGCGCGTGGTCCATGGGTCGTCACCCTGAAAGGCGCGGTGATTCACGACGTCGGCGGATACGGCATGCTCGGCCTCGGCCACGCGCCGCAGGCGGTGATCGATGCGCTCGCCGGACATCAGGTGATGGCGAATGTGATGACGCCGAACCTGTCGCAGTTGCGCTTCGCTGACGCGCTCAAGCGCGAGATTGGGCAGAACCGCGGTGGCTCGCCCTACAGCAAATTTCTCTGTCTGAACTCGGGCTCCGAGGCGGTCACTCTCGCCTGCCGCTTCGCCGACGTGAATTCCAAGCTGCTCACCGATCCGGGCGCACGCTATGCCGGGCGCACGATCAAGCGCCTCGCGGTCAAGGGCGCGTTCCATGGTCGCACCGAGAAGCCTGCGATCTATTCGGATTCCTCGCGCAAAGCCTATGTGCAGAACCTGGCGAGCTTCCGCGACGAGCGCAGCCTGCTCACGATCGAACCGTACAACGTCGACCAGTTGCGCCAGGTATTCGCCGATGCGGACCGCAACGGCTGGTTTATCGAGGCGATGTTTCTGGAACCGGTCATGGGCGAAGGCGATCCGGGCCGCGCGGTGACGCCGGAGTTCTACGCCGCCGCGCGCGAACTTACGTGCGCACACGGCGCGCTGTTCCTGGTCGATTCGATCCAGGCCGGCCTGCGCGCGCACGGCGTGCTTTCCATAGTCGACTACCCGGGCTTCGAGAAGCTCGATGCGCCCGATATGGAAACCTATTCCAAGGCGCTGAGCGCGGGTCAGTATCCGCTATCCGTGCTCGCGGTAAGCGAACGCACGGCGGCCTTGTATAAAAAGGGAATCTACGGCAACACGATGACGACCAATCCGCGTGCGCTCGACGCGGCTTGCGCGGTGCTCGGGCAAATCACGCCGCAACTGCGCAGTAATATCCAGAGGCGCGGCGCGGAATTTCTCGAAAAACTGGGCAAGCTCAAGAACGAACTGCCGCAGCTGATCACCAAGGTCCAAGGTACCGGTTTGCTGTTTTCCTGCGAGCTTGCGCCGCAATTCAAATGCTTCGGCGCCGGCAGCACCGAGGAATGGATGCGCGAACGCGGCATCGCCGTGATCCACGGCGGCGCCAATTCGCTGCGCTTCACTCCGCATTTTGCGGTTACCGCCGACGAGGTCGATCTGATCGTTGATGGCGTGCGCCAGGCTTTGTTGCATGGCCCGCGGCAAAGCGTCGAAATGCCGAAAACTGCGGCAGCGGCCTAGGGGCTCAATCCGCGGCTCAATTCATCGAGCCCGGCCTCGGTCAACCGCAGAATGGGGCGATAAATCGCGCCCCCTGTGGACTCGCGCTGCAATCGACAAATTCCGACAATATTTTGCGCATTGCAACTACACGCTTTCATCGGGCTCGGCGTAAACTTAGCCATCCGGCCTGACGCCGGTCCACGACAGGAGACCCCGATGAAATCCACCGTACCCGTTTTCGCCGCGATCGCATTCGCCCTTGCCCTCTGTGCCGGTTCCGCAACTGGCGCCGACACCAAGGCCCCGACCGCCCAGCAGTCGAAGTTCGGCGCCTGCGCCAAAGATGCCCACGCGAAGGGTCTCAAAGGCGATGAGTACAAAAGCTACATGAGCACCTGTGCCAAGGCCGGCTCGGCCGCGCCCGCCGTAGCAGCGGCACCCGCAGCCGCTCCGGCGAAACCGATGACGCAGCAGGAAAAGATGAAATCCTGCAATGCCGATGCGGGCACGCAGCATCTCGCCGGCGATGCGCGCAAGACGTTCATGAGCGGCTGCCTGAAAGGCAGCGCAGCACCTGCAGCAGCCGCTCACTAAAAGCGAATCATTTTTGGGCGAACAAAGCCGGGCCGAACGGCCCGGCTTCTTTCTTCTGCACTCAGCGAAACCGATCTGTCGTGCTGATCAGCTCGTGCGTGATGCCGGGCTCGAAGGCCGAGTGGCCCGCATCGGAGACGATTTTTAAATCTGCTTGCGGCCACGCCCGATGCAGATCCCAGGCGCTGCGCAGCGGGCAGACGACGTCGTAGCGGCCCTGCACGATCACAACGGGTATATTTTTTAATTTGTGTGCATCGTGCAGAAGCTGATCGTCGCGCTCGAAGAATCCGCCGTTTACGAAGTAGTGGCATTCGATGCGCGCGAAGGCCAGCGCGAATTCATCCGTACCGGTTGAGGCGATGTAGTCCGCACTCTGGCTGAGGAAGCTCGTACTGCCCTCCCAGATCGACCAAGCCTTTGCTGCCGCGACGCGCGCGTTCGCGTCAGCGCCAGTCAGACGCCGGTAGTAGGCACCCATCAGATCGGCGCGCTCGACCGCAGGAATCGGCTTGAGATATTCCTCCCAGGCATCCGGATAGATCGCGTCGCAGCCTTTCTGGTAGAACCACTCCAACTCCCAGCGGCGCAGCATGAAGATGCCGCGCAGCGCCAGTTCGCTGACCCGCTCGGGGTGGGTTTCGGCATAAGCCAACGCCAGCGTCGAGCCCCAGGATCCGCCGAACACCTGCCAGCGCGCGATGCCCAGATGCTCGCGCAGCGTTTCGATATCCGCAACCAAGTGCCAGGTCGTGTTGTCGGTCAGTTCCGCATGCGGCGTCGAACGCCCGCAACCGCGCTGATCGAATAGCACGATGCGGTAATGCGCCGGATCGAAAAACCGCCGCGAACGTGCATTGCAGCCGGCGCCCGGTCCACCGTGCAGAAACACGACGGGCTTGCCCTGCGGATTGCCGCACTGCTCGAAGTAGATTTTGTGCAAGGGCGAGACTTGCAGAAAGCCGGAAGCGAACGGTTCGATCTCCGGGTACAGCGTGCGGCGCGGATCACTAGGGCTCATTGAAATTCCTGTTCCTGCTGATGATGAGATGCGCGCGTCTGCGGACTATTGCGCCAGCGGCCCAAGCTGCCAGTCCTCGGCCCATTTCGACGGCTGCGAGCCCATGACGAAGTCGAGTTTGCCGCCTGCCTCGATCTGCGCATAGGTGAGGACGGGTTTGTCCAGCACCTTGCCGTTGAGCGTCGCGGACTGGATATAGATATTGCTCGTCGAGTTATTCAGCGCCGACATCACGAAATGTTTTCCGTTCGGCAAATTCAGTTCGACGCGCGAGAACAACGGGCTGCCGATCAGGTATTCGGCGGATGCGGGATTGAGCGGATAAAAACCCATCGCGGTAAAAATATACCAAGCCGACATCTGCCCGCAGTCTTCGTTGCCGAGAATGCCGGTCGGCGTATTCGAATAGGCCTCGTTGGCGATCTGGCGCACGCGCGCCTGGGTCTTCCACGGCTGGCCGGTGTAATCGTATAGATAGCCGTAATGATGGCTCGGCTCGTTGTCGTGCTGGTTGTGGCCGCCGCGGAAATGCTCATCGAGTTTTGCGCTCGCCGCCTGCGGCCCGCCAAGCAGGGCTACCACGCCTGGAATGTCGTGCAAGGCGGCAAACAGATAGACCCATTGATCGCCCTCGGTCCAGCCATCCTCGGGCGATGCCCAGGAACCGTCCGAATTTTTCGCCTGCATGAATCCACGTGCAGGATTGAACAGGTTGCGGTAGTTGCGCGAGCGCTGCAGAAAAACCCGATAGTCGTGCTCGTTGTCGATCGCTTTAGCCACTTGGGCGACGGCAAAATCGTCGTACGCTTCCTCCTGCGTGCTCGATGCCGATTCGGAAACCTTGTCCGCCGGAATGTAGCCGAGCTTGTTCGCGTAGGTCAGGCCCGCGCGCGCCTCGTAGGGCGTGTACGGCTCGCGATCGAACCAGCGCCGCGTGGTGTCGCCGTCCGGCGGCGTCATCGCATCCTTGTATACGGCGGCATAGGCGAGCTTGTAGTCGAACCCCTTGAAGCCCTTGTTGATCGCCTCGGCGACCAGCGAATCGGCATGCGTGCCGATCATGATGTTCGTATACGACGGATTCGGCCACTTCGGCATCCAGCCGCCTTCGGTATAGTTTTGCAGCAGCGCTCGGACCATGTCGTCGATGCGTTCGGGCGCGAACAGCGTGAGCAGGCTGTTCTCGGCGCGAAACGTGTCCCAGATCGAGAACGCGGTATACGAAGTACCATTGTGTACTTTGTCGTCGAACGCGCTGTAGTAGCGGCCGTGCTCGGAGAACAGCTTCGGATACAGCAGCGCGTGATACATGCCGGTGTAGAAAATGCGGCGCTGGTCGTCGGACGCGCCCTCGATCACCGCGACACCGAGCTTCCGGTTCCAGGTCGCCTTCAGTGCATCGCGCGTGGCGTCGAAATTCCATGCGGGCAATTCCGCATCGAGGTTGGCCCGCGCCTGTTCGATGCTGATGAAGGAGGTGCCGACCTGCGCTTCGACCAACCCGCTCTCTTTGGTGTCGAACGAAACAAAGGCGCCGACATTCGTACCCTCGACATGGGTCTTGTCCGGCCACATCAGCACGCCTTCGTAGACGGTCTGCGCCGCAAACGCCTGCTTGAAGCGCACGACGAAATAGCCCTTGAAGTTGGGCAGGGTCAGCGGGCCGAGATTCGCGTCCATGCGATCGGGGTTGTAACCGGACACTTCGTGCTTGTCCTTGTCGATCTGCACGTAACCCTTGATTCCCAATCGCGTCGCTTCGACCAGAATGCTGGCGTTGGACTTTTGCGGAAACACGAAGCGCAGGTAGCCGCAGTGATCGGTGGACGTCATCTCGGTGCGAATCGTGCGCGACGCGTCCGCATCCATCTTCACCGAGTAGTAGTACGGCGTGGTGATTTCGTCGGCACGTGAAAACGGCAGCTGCCGGGCCTCGGGGCCGTACTTGATCGCATCGAGTTCAGGCACGAGGGTGACGTAACCGTAGTCGCCCATCCAGATCGCCGCCTGATGCGTGCCGATAAAGCCCTGGATATTCCTGTCGGCGTAGTTATACGAACTCACGCTGACCCGGTTCTGCCGCGTTTGCGCGGTCCAGTTGGTCATGCCGAATGGCGTCGTGACCAGCGGCATCGTGCCGCCATATTCCGATCCGCTGCCGGCCGTGCCGATGTAGGCATTGACCCAATCGACCGGCGTGGCGCGCGCCGTATCGTCCGCTGCCTGAACTATTCCGCAGGTAGCGGCAAGGCAAACCAGCGCGAGCGCCGCAAAGCCGTGACGTGCCCGGCAGGAGGTTTGACGGCGCGGATCGGCAAGGCTCATGGAGGCTCCATCCTGCATATCCTCCGAATTGTCCGTCGTGCGGACACAAATGTCACACACGAGCGCGATCAATGCCGCTTGCGAGCTTTTCCAACGCGCGACAGAATGCGCCATGGGCCGCACCGCGATCAGCCAGCACGACTCGCCGCTTGGGCGCTGGACACGCAGCTTGCTGCGCGACCGGATGCGCGATGCGGACAGCATCGTGGTCGCGTAGCGCAAAGCGCCATGTCCGCTGCGATCGAGGAAGTCCGGCTTGTCGGCCAAGCGATCACGCTGAAGGAGATCGTCGAGCGCGAACAGCCGCTGGTGCTGCGCGGCGTGTGCCGCGACTGGCCGATCGTCGCGCTGGCGCGGCAGTCGGACAGCGCATTCGCCAAAGGCATCGCCGAGTACGACAACGGCACGCCGGTCGATGCGCTGCTGATCGCGCCGGGCGCGCAGGGCGTGATCGGCTACAACGCGGCAATGGACGGTTTCAACTACGAACATTTCCGCGTATCCGTCACCGACGTGCTGCAGCGGCTGGCCACGTACAGTCGGCGCGACGACGTGCGCGGCCTGGCGATGCAGAGTGCGCTGATTTCGAGTTGCCTGCCCGGCCTGCTCGAGACCCATTCCGTGCCGTTTCTGGATTCGAGCGTGCAACCGCGATTGTGGATGGGCAATCGGGTGACGACGCCGGCGCACTTCGACAGCTACCACAACATCGCAGTGGTCGCCTGCGGGCGGCGGCGCTTCACTCTGTTTCCGCCCGGGCAGGTGAGCAACCTGTACGTCGGTCCGCTCGACTTCGCGCCGACCGCAGCGGCGATGAGCATGCCGCGGCTCGACGCAAGCGACGATCCACACTATCCGCGTCTGCAGGATGCTCTCGCTCACGCGCAAGTCGCCGAACTGGAACCCGGTGATGCGATCTATATTCCGCCCGTTTGGTGGCACCACGTGGCGTCGCTGGAACAACTCAATGCCTTGGTCAATTACTGGTGGCGGTCGGCGGCATTTCCCGGTCACGTCGCCGAACCGGGACTGAACGCGCTGATGCATTGCATCCTCGCGTTCAAGTCGCTGCCGCGAGCCGAGCGCAATGCGTGGAAGACGCTCTTGAACCACTACGTTTTCGCCAATGAGGATCCCGCGGCGCATATTCCCGAAGCTCGCCGCGGCGTGCTTGGGCCTTTGACGCCGGAAATCGTGGCCAAGCTGAAGCAATTATTGCGGCCGGGCCCATGATGCGCAAGGTCACTTATCCAAGCCGGACGCCACGCAAACCGCTAGGCTGGCCACACCTACCATGGAGATTCAGATCATGCTCGCATCCCTGATTCTACTCGGCGCCGTGTCGATGAACGCAGCCCCGGTCGAGACCACAAAAAATCCGCTGCAGCCGCTCGACTTCCTCGTCGGCCACTGCTGGGCCGGCGATTTTCCCAATGGCATGGGCAAGGACACGCATTGCTTCGAACCGATGTACGGCGGCAAGTTCGTGCGCGACAAGCATGTGCTGCACGGCAAGCAGGGCGACTATCTCGGCGAGACGATCTACGCGTTCGACCCCGCGAAAAAGCAAATTGTGTACTGGTATTTCAGCAGCGACGGCGACATGGATTCGAGCAGCATGATTCCGGTCGCGGACGGCTTCGATTTCCCCGAACGGCATCTGACCCAGCCGAGGGAGCTGACCATGCGCACGCACTGGAAACGCATCGGTGACGATCGTTATGTCGCCATCAACGAACGCAAGACCGGCGATGGCGCCTGGCAAACGGAATGGAAAGTCGAATATGCGCGCGTCGCGAAGTGATTGCCGCTGACACCGTCGACCTCAATCAAAAAGCTTGCCCGGATTCATCAATCCCTGCGGATCGAATACCGCGCGCAGGCTGCGCATCAGTGTGATTTCCGCAGCGCCGCGCGTGCTCGCGAGATAGGCTTTCTTGACCAGACCGATACCGTGCTCAGCGGAAATGCTGCCGCCATGTGTGGCTAGAACGTCGGCAAGGAGCTTGGTCACGCGCTCACACTGAGCGAGGAAATCGGCATCACCCAGTTCCACCGGCTTGAGCACATTGATATGCAAATTGCCGTCGCCGATATGCCCGAACCAGACCACGTCGAACTGTGGGTACTCACGCGACAGCAAGGCCTGCATCTCTCCCAGAAACTCGGGCACCGTAGAGACGCGCACCGAGACATCATTCTTGTACGGCCGATGCGCAGCGAGACTCTCGGTGATGCCGTCGCGCAGACGCCATAGCGCTGCGGCCTGCGCGTCGCTCTGGCTCATGACGCCGTCGCTGACCCAGCCTGCCTTGAGACATTGCTCGAACACGTCGAGCGCGGCCTGCTGCTGCACTTGATCGGCCGCGTCGAATTCGGTGACGACGTAATACGGCGATGTTTCCGCGAACGGTTTCTGCGCACCGTGCGCGAGCACGTGATGCAGGGCGCGGTCGGTGAAAAACTCGAATGCACTCAAGGTCAGGCGCGAGCGGCAGGCATCGAACACGCGCATCAGCGCAGCCATCGCCGGCACCGCGAACAGCATCACTTGCGAGGACGGCGGCGGATCGGTCAGGCGCAGCGTCGCTTCGACGACGAAGCCCAGCGTGCCCTCCGCGCCGATGACCAGATGACGCAAATCGTAGCCGCTGGAATTCTTGATCAGACCGCGATTCAGTTCGAGCAAATCGCCCTTCGCGGTGACGAGCTTCAAGCCCGCGATCCACTCGCGCGTGTTGCCGTAGCGAATCACCCGGATGCCGCCCGCGTTGGTCGCGATATTGCCGCCGATCGAGCACGAGCCGCGCGCGCCGAAATCGACCGGGTAGATCAGGCCGTGTTCCTGCGCCGCCTTGTGCACGGCTTCGAGTGCGATGCCTGGTTGCACGGTCAGCGTGCGATCAACCGCATTGAAATCGAGCATGCGATTCATGCGCTCGAAACTCACCACCAATTCGCTGTTCGCCGCGACCGCGCCGCCGGACAAGCCGGTGCGCCCGCCGGAAGGAACCAGAGCCACGTTGTATTCGCTCGCCCAGCGCGCGATGGCCTGCACCTCATCGATCGTCGCCGGCAGCGCGATCGCCAGCGGCGCGGGCGTCCAGCGCCGCGTCCAGTCGCGGCCGTAGTGTTCGAGATCGGCGGGCGCAGAGAGCAGGCGCAACGCGGGCGCGGTGCGCGCGAGATTGGAAATCAGGTCTTGCCTCATGAGCGGACCGCTTGCCAATCAGTTTGCGGCCGCACGGCGCCGCTTTGTCGCGCGCGCGCGCGGCCGTTCCTCCGCTACACGCCCCGGGTGCGCTGCTAGACGGCCCGTAACGTATTTGTGCAGCACACTGGCGATCAAGGTCTGGTATGGGACGCCTTCTTCCAGCGCCTTGACCTGGATATCGCTGAGGTCGCCGGATGACAAGCGGATATTGACGCGCCGGTCCTTGATCGCGGTGACACGGGCGGCCGCCTTGAACATGGCAAGCTCACTCTTCGTCGCTACGGACTTGAGCTTGCCCTTCTCGAAGGCCTGCAGAATTTCGCGTTCGTATTGGTCAATCTTCGGCATCGGTTTCACCCTGCTGCAAATAATCCCTCGTCGCCTTGCGACTCGGAATGATTGTCTTCAAGAAAAAATACTTTTCGTCTTCGACAAACGGCACCAGGTACGCATAGCCATCGCAGGCCAACACGAGTACCCGCTGTCCCGGGTATTTCTGCGGATTCGGGTGCATGACGACATCGAGCAGACCGCCGGTCTCGATCGCCACCACCATGCTCTCGAAGGAAATTCCGCGTTGCGCCATCAGCGCTTCGTTCTTGCGCGGGTTCCAGCGAAACGGTTTCATCGAGGCATTTTACGCCTCTGTGTGCCTTTTGTCATCAGGTAATACTTGCGCCGGCTATCCCGTAGCGCGCAATCGCCGCACCTGCAGGGTGGCGCCGATCAGAAAGAGTACGACCAAAACTCCGGTTGCCGCCTGCAAACCGGGTACATCGGCATTCGCGGCCAACGGTGCGCCGACCGGCAGACGCGTCGAGGTCTCGGTGATCGCGGGAATCCAGTGAAACAGGAAAGTCGCCGAATAACTGACCGTTTCGACATAGCGCGACAGACGTCCAAACACGTTCGTCGATCCCGCCAGATACGCAATGCCGAGCACGACGAGCGTGATGACGCCGAGCGCATGCGGTTTGCCGAAGCCGCCGTGCTGGAAGATGCCGAACCCGGTCACGCAGGTGATGATCGTCGTGATCACGTAGATCTGCCCGACACGATTCGTCGGCGTGATCCGTTTGTCGCGGATCAGCGCGACGAATCCGGCGCCGAGCGCGATCAAGCTGATCGCAGTGTGAAACGTGCCAAGCGGTGTCAAACCAAGCATATCGATCTCCGTGATCGTCAAACGAAGGCGCTGACCAGTATTGCATTTTCCCGGTCCTGCCGCAGTGCAACATAATGCGCGCAATTCTGGCATAGTAGTGTTCCGCCAACATCCCGTTTCGATGCCAGCCTTATGACGAAAACTTCTTTCCCCAAGCAGGATATCAAGGTGCTGTTGCTCGAGGGCGTCAGCAAGACCGCGCTGGAAACGCTGGCGGCGGCTGGGTATACAAATGTGGAATTCCACGAAAAATCGCTGCCCGATGACAAGTTGAAGCAGCGCATCGCGGATGCACATCTGGTCGGCATCCGCTCGCGCAGCCAACTCACTGCCGACGTGTTCGCACATGCAAAAAAACTCATCGCCGTCGGCTGCTATTGCATCGGCACCAATCAAGTCGACACCGTGGCGGCGGAAGCGCTCGGCATCCCGGTGTTCAATGCGCCCTATTCGAACACGCGCAGCGTGGCCGAGCTGGTCATTGCCGAAGCGATCCTGCTCGCGCGCGGAATCCCGCAGAAGAACGCGCAATGCCATCGCGGCGGCTGGTCGAAGTCGGCGGCGGGCAGCGTCGAAGTGCGCGGCAAGATACTCGGCGTGGTCGGCTACGGACATATCGGCACGCAGATCGGCGTGCTCGCGGAAAGCCTCGGCATGCAGGTGCTTTATCACGATATCGAACCCAAGCTCACCCTCGGCAATTCGCGCGCGGCGCAGAACCTCGACGAGCTGCTGGCGCGCGCCGATATCGTCACCCTGCACGTGCCGGAAACGCCGCAGACCAAATGGATGATCGGCGCGGCCGAGCTGGCGCGCATGAAACCCGGCGCGATGCTGATCAATGCCGCGCGCGGCACGGTGGTTGATATCGATGCGCTCGCCGCGGCACTCAAATCCGGTCATATCGCGGGCGCCGCGATCGATGTGTTCCCAATCGAACCCAAAGGCAACGACGATGCCTTCGTCTCGCCGCTGATCGGCATGGACAATGTGATTCTGACCCCGCATGTCGGCGGCAGCACGCTCGAAGCGCAGGACAATATCGGCATCGAAGTCGCCGCGAAGTTGGTGCGCTACAGCGACAATGGCAGCACCCTGTCGGCGGTGAATTTCCCCGAAGTCTCCCTGCCGGGGCATCCGCACAGCCAGCGCCTGCTGCATATCCACCAGAACGTGCCCGGCGTGCTCTCACGCATCAACGAAATCTTCTCGCGCGACAACATCAACATCGACGCGCAGTACCTGCAGACCGACGCACGCGTCGGCTATGTGGTCATCGATGTCTCGACTTCGGCCGAGCAGGCGACGATGCTCAAGGACGCGCTCGCGGCGATTCCGGGAACCTTGCGTACGCGCGTGCTGTATTGATCGCTCATTCGGGCGATAATGCCGCGTATTTCCGAGCATCGTGCTCTTGCGCCCAATTTCGAGATTGGACGATGAAGATCAGACCCTATCCGTTCGTCATCAAGAATGCCGTCACTGCGGATTTTCTGGCCCATGTTACCAAGCTGACATCGGAGAACGAGGAACGATTCGAGGAAAATGGAACCGACGGCGGCAGGAAGTTCCTCGTTATCGATTTCGTCACCCCGGCTGGCGACAGTTACCTGTTCGACGTAAAAGAGGATTTGGCCAAGCGCTTTCAGCTGGGGAATTACGTTGTTCCGCCAAAGCTGATGGATTTCATCAGCTACATAACGGAGGGCGGATTCATCCATCCGCACATGGATCCCGATCTGCGTGGCAAACGGCATGTGCGGATCAATGTTTTGGTCCGGCAAACCGATGGCTGCATACCGCTACTGGACGATATTCCAATCGCGGTCGCTGTAGGGGATGCATGGCTCAACCTCGCTTCGCGATGCAAGCATGCGACTACACCCGTGGAAGGTCCGGGATATCGAAGCGCGATCAGCTTCGGCTTTCAGATCGATGAAAAGCGGGGAGACGAGTTGTTCGAAGTCCACCAGCAGTGGCTGGCCGAGGTCCGCGAGACGTCGCGCTAAAGGGACCGCAAGACCTGCACTCATCCGATTCTGCATCGAAGTCGCGACGAAGATGGTGCGCTGCAGCGACAACGGCAGCACCCTGTCGGGCAGTGAATTTTCCCGAAGTCTCGTTGCCCGGCCCACCCGAACAGCCGACGCCTGCTGCATATCCACCAGAACGTACCCGGAGTGCTCTCACGCATCAACGAAATCTTTTCGCGCGACAACATCAATATCGACGCGCGGTACCTGCAAACCGATGCACACGTCGGTTACGTGGTGATTGACGTCTCGACCTCGGCCGAACAGGCGGCGATGCTCAAGGACGCGCTCGCGGCGATTCCGGGTACTTTGCGTACACGCGTTCTGTATTGAAGCCGGTTCAGTGGGTCAGCTAGAGCCAGGGATCTCAGCGCAGCTCACGATACGGAATGCTGGAAGGCAATAACTCAACGTTTCCTTCTGCATGCCCATAGAAATGATGGAAAGTCCGGAGAGGACTCTTAGCCAGAGCCAAGCGCAATGTGTTTATGGCGAGATTGCTAGAGCTCGGGCCGATAGCTATCCGCTGCAGCTGGAGTGGCCAGAAGGGAAGCTCATGTCTCGGCGTCCCCGATCGATCATAAATTTCATTCAATGAGACGTAGGGGACGACCATACTTCCGCGCGAATAGAATTTTTCCTCCGGCCCTCCAGTCTCCTGCGGCACAAATACAAACCGGATTTCGCGTTCCTCCGCAAATGCTTGGTGCTTCATCAGCGGAATGAACCGAGCCAACTCCAATGCAGTCGCGTCGATAGCCGCTTGCAAATTGGTGTTACTGCTTGCGAAACCTAGCTGCAAAACTTGAGTAACAAAGTGCCGCTTTGCTGTCTCGTCATACAAGACTTTTCCAAACGCCAAGCCGGGCGGCAAAGGCGGCCCCGCTCCAATGAATTGAAACGCTAGGGCGACCCCGCTACCATAATTTCCATAAGCTCGCCATTGGCTTAGATCATCCCAACCGTTGTCGATTTTGCGCTCTAAGGACGTGCTAAAGACGTATACATCTGGAATAACGTGGCTCGATAGCACTCGGTTTGCCACCGCACTGCCGAACTCGTGATTGGCCGCAAAACCCTTTGCTTCTTCCACGATAATTGTTCTTGCGTGATGTAGTTCTTG
>NZ_DATBQK010000143.1:0-16333 GCF_036560865.1 Rudaea sp. | reverse complement strand
CTGGTCGCCAGCGTGAAGTATCGCATTGCGCACCTGTACCCCATTGACCGACGTGCCATTCTTCGAACCGAGGTCGCGCAGGAAAATCGCCTCACCGGAAGTTTCGATCGCGGCATGGCGCGGCATCATTTCGGGCTCGTCCAACGACAGGTCCGCATCGGGGCTGCGGCCGATCACGAGCTGGCCGCGCACCGCCACGATCTTGCCAAAACGCGTGCCGCTGACCCCGCGCAGCAGCACCTTGGGAGGATTGATACGCGGCGGCGTGGATACGGGCGGCAGCGGTGTCAGCGAGCGCATCGGCGGCAGGTCGCGGCGAATGCTGTCGTCGCTATCGGGCTTGAGCACGAACTGCAGCGTGTCCAGGCTGACCACATCGCCGAGCCGCAGGATCGCTTTTTCGCGCACCGGGCGCGTGTTCACGTGCGTGCGCGCTGCGTCGCAGACGCTCAGCACGATACCGCGATCGCCGACCGACAATTGCGCGTGATGCGCTGCGACGCCACTGTGATTGAGTACGATGGTATTGTCTGCCGCCGCACCAATCCGAGTGTCGCCCGCGCCGATCAAGGCGTCCTCGTGTTCCCTGTTCGGAAAAGTTAGGCGCATGCTCAGGTCTGTTTATCGGGGTTTATGTAGTTATTTTGGCAATGTAGCACACTGTCCGTTGTATAAAAATGCGAAGTCATCGAGGAAACCGCCATGCCAAGCATCGATATCCGTCGCAAGCATCATCATTCGCTGAAGGGGGCCAAGGATGTGGTCAAGAAAACCGCGCTGGCGATCGGCAAGAAGTTCGAGATCACGAGCGAGTGGAACGGCAACACGCTGAACTTCGAGCGCCCGGGCGCAAGCGGCGAGATTCATGTCAGCGCCAAGGAGATCCACGTCACTGCGCAACTGGGATTCCTGCTGGGTTTCTTGAAGCCGGTCATCGAGCAGGAAATCGAGCGCCAGCTCGACGAAGGACTGGCCTAGCCGTGAACCGCGCCGGCGGCAGGCCATGCCGCTAGTGTAAATATTCTAGGCGCCTGCCCTATCTTGCATGGCGTGGCTACAGGCCACCGCCCCAAAACGTACAATACCGGAGGGAGAATCATGGCAAACAAACCCAAGCTCAAGTCCAAAGTCACGGCCGCAGCGAGCGACGCGAAGTCCGTGTCGAACAAATCGATCATGGAGTCGGCGCAGCAGATATGGATGGCCGGCCTTGGCGCATTTTCCAAGGCGCAGGCGGGAGGCACGAAGTTGTTCGAAGGTCTGGTCAAGGACGGCCTGAATCTCGAACAGAAGACGCGCAAGATCGCCACCGGCAAGGTCGACGAAGTGCGCGGCGCCGTGGAGACCAGCGTGAGCCAGGTGCGCGAGCGCACCCAGGAAACCTGGGATCGCCTCGAGCAGGTGTTCGAGCACCGCGTGTCGCGCGCGCTCGGCAAGCTCGGCGTACCCGGGCGCAAGGAACTCGACGAACTGCTCAAGCGCGTCGACGAGCTCAACCGTGAAGTGCGCAAGATCAATCCGGCGGCGAAGAAACTGGGTATCACCCAGGCGATCAGCGACAAGGTCAAGCGCGCGCGCGACGACTTCGGCGACCTGGTCAAGGATATCGAAGAGGCGCAGATTGCCGCGAAGAAGAGCGTGCAACGTACCGTTGCCAAGGTCGCGGACGCGGTGGCCGTGGCCGCCAAGCCACCAGTTGCGGCCAAACGGCCGGTAGCGAAGAAGGCGGCGAAGAAGACCGCGAAGAAAAAGAAGTGATTTGATTTGGCGCGCCGGTTGCGCGCCAAGCTTGGCTTTTCAACAAACCGCCAGCATCATCGGCACGAAGTGGAACTCCCTCCCCTGCTTCGATCCGGCTGGCGGTTTTTTTTGCGCGTCGTCCGCTTGAGCGGCTGAGCGCTCCGCCCCGTCTTATTTCGCCGCTGCGCCCGAGCCCGACAAACGTCGGTACAAGGTGCTGCGGCTGATACCGAGCTTGCGCGCGGCGGCGGAGACATTGCCCGCGGCCGCGCTCAACGCGCTGCGCATCGCTTGCGCGGTGATTCCCGCCAGCGAGGCTGCTTGACCGGCGTCGGCGGGTACCGTGCCAGCGTGTGGTGCCGAGAGCACTGCTGCCGGCAAATCCGCAACGGTGACCCGACCCTGTCTGTCCGCCAGCGCAACCAGGGTACGCAGAGTGCCGTTCAACTGGCGCAGGTTGCCTGGCCATGCGTAGTCGGCGAGCCGCGTCAACGCAAGATCGTCCATGCTCACCGCACTCGCCGCGGCGAATTGACTCCAGAACATTTCGATCAACGCGCGCCGGTCGGCATGCTCGCGCAGCGCCGGTAACTGCACGCTGTAGTGCGCGATGCGGAAGTACAAGTCGCTGCGAAACCTGCCGTTGGCCACCGCCACATCGAGATCCTGGTGGGTCGCCGAAATCAATGCGAACTCCACCTTCACCGGCCGACCGCCACCCAGTGGCGTCACTTCGCGTTCCTGTAATACGCGCAGCAGGCGCGCCTGCAGCGGCAGTGGCATGTCGCCGATTTCGTCGAGGAACAACACGCCGCCATCGGCCTCGCGCAGCAGACCTTTGGCACCATGCCGCCGCGCACCGGTAAACGCGCCTTCCTCGTAGCCGAACAATTCCGATTCGATCAATCCTTCCGGCAATCCGGCGCAATTGACCGCGACGAACGGTGTATCGCGGCGCAAGGTGCGCCGATGCAATTCGTGTGCGAACACTTCCTTGCCGGTACCGGTTTCGCCGGACAGCAATACCGGCATGCCGGCGACCAGAACGCGCTGCGCACGATCCAGCTCGCGCTCGAGTTGCGCATCGAACACGGGCGCGATGATCGTGGTCGCCGCAATCGCCATCGGTTTGGCCTTGACCACGGCGCGCTTGCCGGCATCCGCGTCGACACGCACCAGCAACGAGCGGCCTTGCGCGTCGCGCAGACTGGTGTCGCGAGTCAGGTCACGCAGGCGGGCTTCGAACAATTCCTCGAACCGGCGCCGGCCAAGATCGCCGCGGCCGAGCCCGAGCAAGTCCAGCCCGTACCGATTGGCGGCAACCAGACGCTCGCCCTCGAACACGACAATTCCCTCGCACGGCGTACCGAATAAGCTCGCTTCGCGCTGCACCCGCAAAACCCGGCAGCCGGGGAAATCGCGCTCGAACAGCCGGCTCTCGATCTGATCCACCGCGAGTCTGACCATGCCGAGCGCGTGCGTGTGATGTACCGAGGCTTCGCCGGAAAGGTCGAGTACGCCGGCGATCTTGCCGAACGGATCGATGATCGGCACGGCCGAGCAACTCAAGACCCGATGCGGCGCGAAAAAATGTTCGGCGCCGCGCACTTCGATCGCACGGCCCTCAATCATTGCGGTGCCGATCGCGTTGGTGCCGGTCGCGCTCTCGGCCCAAGGTACGCCCGGAGTCAACGCGACGCGCGAGGCCTTGTCGAGAAAGTCCGCGCTGCCGATCGCTTCGAGAATCAGGCCATCCGGCGCGCTCAGGATCGCGATGCTGCCAGTCGCGCGCGCGTCCGCGTACAGCGTCTCCAGTTCGGGCCGGCACACGCGGCGCAGGTTCTCGTATTTCTCGCAGGCTTCGCGCAATGCCTGTTGCGGCATTGGTTCGACTTCGGGCGTGGTGTAAGCGGAAAGCCCCAGGCCGGTGCAACGCTGCCACGAACGCAGGATCGTGTCAGGCACCAGGCCGCGCGGCGCCGTGCCATTGTCGAAAAAGCGACGGCGCGCGGTGAGCAATTGGGTAGAAGTATACTTTGTCATCGACTCGTATTGTGGGGGCGCCAAGTCGCAGTGTCGCAATTTGCGACACCTGTCGCGAACAGCGAACCGAGTCTGTACACATCGCCGATGCGGATGCAATCGTGTTCGAATGAATTTAATGACGCGTCGCATCAGTTTTGCAAAGCGAATACTTGTAAACAGTAATTTAAATTACTGCTGCATCGCAATATAAAAATCCATTGGCATGGCGCATGCAGCCTATACCGCGCCATCCAACCAGGAGTTATTGCGCCATGACCAAATTGCAGCAACATCATCTTTCCGTGCAAGTTCCCTTCAAGGAACGCTACGGCAACTTCATCGGTGGCAACTGGGTTGCGCCGAAGAACGGCAAATATTTTGAGAATGTCACGCCGATCACCGGCAAATCCTTCTGCGAGATTCCGCGCTCGGACAAGGAAGATATCGAAGCCGCGCTGGACGCCGCGCATGCCGCGAAAACGGCATGGGGCCGCACCTCGGTCGCGGAGCGCGCGAACATCCTCAATCGCATCGCCGATCGCATGGAGCAGAATCTCGATCTGCTCGCGCACGCCGAGACTTGGGACAATGGCAAGCCGCTGCGTGAAACCCGTGCCGCCGACATCCCGTTGGCGATCGACCACTTCCGCTACTTCGCCGGCTGCATCCGTGCACAGGAAGGCTCGATCGGCGAGATCGACCACGACACGGTCGCCTACCAGTTCCATGAGCCGCTCGGCGTCGTCGGCCAGATCATTCCGTGGAATTTCCCGATCCTGATGGCGACCTGGAAACTCGCACCCGCGCTCGCCGCCGGCAACTGCGTGGTGTTGAAGCCCGCCGAGCAGACCCCGGTCAGCATTCTGGTCTGGGCCGAGCTCGTCGGCGATCTGCTGCCTCCTGGCGTACTCAACATCGTCAACGGCTTCGGCCTCGAAGCGGGCAAGCCGCTCGCGTCGAGTCCGCGCATCGCCAAGATCGCCTTCACCGGCGAAACGACCACCGGCCGTCTGATCTCGCAATACGCCAGCCAGAACCTGATTCCGGTCACCCTCGAACTCGGCGGCAAGTCGCCGAATATTTTCTTCGACGACGTGTGTGCGAAGGACGACGATTTCTTCGACAAGGCGCTCGAAGGCTTCGTCATGTTCGCGCTCAATCAGGGAGAGGTCTGCACCTGCCCCAGCCGCGCCCTGATCCAGGAATCGATCTACGACAAATTCATGGAGCGTGCGCTCAAGCGCGTCGCCGCGATCAAGCAGGGCAATCCGCTGGATCCGACGACAATGATCGGTGCGCAGGCATCGAACGAACAGCTCGAGAAGATCCTGAGCTATCTCGATATCGGTCGCCAGGAAGGCGCCAAGGTACTGATCGGCGGCGAGCGCAATGTACTCGACGGCGAATTCAAGGACGGCTACTACATCAAGCCGACCGTGTTCCGCGGGCACAACAAGATGCGCATCTTTCAGGAGGAAATCTTCGGCCCGGTGGTTTCGGTGACGACGTTCAAGGACGACGCCGAAGCGCTGGAGATCGCCAACGACACGCTGTATGGACTCGGTGCCGGCGTGTGGAGCCGTGACGTGAATCGCTGCTACCGCTTCGGTCGCGAGATTCAGGCCGGGCGCGTGTGGACCAATTGCTATCACGCCTACCCCGCGCACGCGACGTTCGGCGGTTACAAGCAGTCCGGCATTGGCCGCGAGAATCACAAGATGATGCTCGATCACTACCAGCAGACCAAGAACATGCTGGTCAACTACTCGCCGAAGAAACTCGGCTTTTTCTAAAGCGCCGCCAGGCATGGCTTGAATTTTTCTTGCGCGCGGGACCTGTGGTCCCGCGCATGAGGTTGCTTGCGCTCAAAAAAGCATGGGCTGGTGCAGACGTTGCGGTTTCGGGACTCCAGCCATCCAGAGCATTTCTTTTACCACCACGTAGGGAGAAGCAATACATGCACGCGAATAGAGAACCAGCAAAACACAGAACGGGGCAACATCTGGCGGCTACGATCGCCATCGCTATTGCTGGCAGCTTTGGCACAGTATCCAACGCACTGGCCGTTGAAATTGCGTCAGGCGACTGGACAGTCGATGTCGGCGGGATTGTGAACACGTATTACACCAGCGTGAGCTGTTCGGGCGATGCAGTGGGCGGGCCGGCGTTAGCCGGCAAGGCGTTGGGTTGCTCGGGCGAGAACAACAAGACCACGATCGGCAATGGCCTGCTGCCGAGCGGCCTGATCACCAAGTTCAAGACCAGCCAGAATGGCCTGGAGATCGGCGGCACGATCGGCATCATGGTGGCAGCAGCGCAATCCTCGGCGATCGCGTCGAATAGTGAAGTGGACGTGCGTCAAGCGTTCTTCACCATCGGCACGGCCGAGGCGGGCACGCTCAAGATCGGCCGTGACTACGGCATTTTCGCCAGCAACGCGATTCTCAACGACATGACATTGATCGGTGCGGGAGCGCCCACGCAGGCGACCCAGCGCGGCCGGGTGACCTTGGGTCATATTGGCGCCGGTTATACGTATCTGAACAACTATGGCCAGCTGAGCTATACCTCCCCGGTATTGGGCCAGGGCTTCACCTTCACGGGGGGCCTGATGAGCCCAGTGGACGCGGGCGCATACTCATCCAAATCCTACCCGCAGTTCCAAGGGCAACTGGCGTGGGCGACGGGCGGGTTCAAAGCGTGGGTCGGAGTCGTCTCGCAGAAGTTCTACGGTGCTGGCGGCAGCGGCGGCAGCTTCGATGCCAATGCGGCGGAAATCGGCGCGACCTTCAACTCCGGTCCGTTCGGATTGCTGGTCAATTACGAAGATGGCAAGGGTCTGGGCATCCTGACCGAAGGCGATGAGGGACCGATCAACGGACGCGCTTATCTGATACAGGGTACCTACAAGCTCAACGACAAGCTGAAGTTCGGCTTGAACTATGGCGAGAGCCGCAACTCGGATAACAACGCGACCAACGCCGCGCTGAACGCCTCGTTCAAGTCCAACAGCAACGTGACGGGTGGTTTGTACTACGCGCTGACCAAGAGCGTCACGCTGGCTGGCGAGTTGGGCGAGACCCGGTCGAAGGATTATCTGGGCAACACCGCCAAGCAGTTCGGCGGCTCCTTCGGCGGCATCATCTTCTTTTAAGCGAAACAGCATGCCCTGTTCCGTCTCGCGCGGCCATGCGTGCGCGCGAGACGGATTTTCGCGAACCTGGATTTCTGCGCGCGGCAAGGCGATCGTCTATGATCGCCGCTCATTCATAGCGCCGCGCCATGCCTGTCTCCAATCACGACTATCTGCGCAGGATTCTGACCGCACGCGTCTACGACGTGGCGCGTGAAAGCGAACTCGATTTCGCGCCCAACCTCTCCGCACGCCTCAACAACCGCCTGTATCTGAAGCGCGAGGACAACCAGCCGGTTTTCTCGTTCAAGCTGCGCGGCGCCTACAACAAGATGGCGCAATTATCGAAGGATCAACTTGCGCGAGGCGTCTTCGCGGCATCGGCCGGTAACCATGCGCAGGGCGTCGCACTCGCGGCTAGGCGGCTCGGCACGCGCGCGGTCATCGTGATGCCGGTGACGACGCCGGAGGTGAAGATCGACGCGGTGAGAGCGCACGGCGGTGCGGCAGTCGAGGTCGTGCTGGCGGGGGAATCCTACAGCGACGCATATCGCGCCGCGATCGAGCTTGGCGCAGCGCGCGGGCTGACCCTCGTGCATCCGTTCGACGACGCCGACGTGATCGCGGGGCAAGGCACGGTCGCGATGGAAATCCTGCGCCAGCATCAAGGCGCGATCCACGCGATCTTCGTGCCGGTCGGCGGCGGCGGACTGATCGCGGGGATCGCCGCCTATGTCAAAGCAGTGCGCCCGGAAATCCGCATCATCGGCGTACAGACCGAGGACTCCGACGCGATGGCGCGCTCGTTGGATGCGGGCCGGCGCGTGGAGCTTACTGAAGTCGGTCTGTTCTCCGATGGCACCGCGGTGAAGCTTGCCGGCGAGGAAACCTTCCGTCTGTGCCGCGAGCATGTCGACGAAATTCTGCGCGTCGACACCGATGCGCTGTGCGCGGCGATCAAGGATGTGTTCGCCGACACGCGCAGCATGCTCGAACCCGCGGGGGCGCTGGCGATCGCCGGCGCGAAGCAGTACGCCGTGCGCGAAAACCTGCGCAATCAAACCCTGGTCGCGATCGCGAGCGGCGCGAATCTCAATTTCGACCGCCTGCGCTTCGTCGCCGAGCGCGCCGAAGTCGGCGAGGCGCGCGAAACCCTGTTCGCGGTGACCATGCCCGAGGAGCGCGGAAGTTTCCGCCGTTTCTGCGGCCTGCTCGGCACGCACAGCATCACCGAATTCAATTACCGCATCGGCGACCCGACCCACGCGCGCCTGTTCGTCGGTATCCAGACGCGCAACAAGGACGAAACCGCGACGATTGTCTCCGCGATTTCCGCCGGCGGTTTCGAAGTCCTCGATCTCACCCACGACGAGCTGGCCAAGCTGCACCTGCGCCACATGGTCGGCGGCCGCGCCGACCTCGCCCACGACGAACTGCTCTACCAGTTCGATTTTCCAGAACGGCCCGGTGCGCTCGCGCGCTTTCTCAACGCGCTCGACCCGGCCTGGAATATCAGCCTGTTCCACTATCGCAACCACGGCGCCGACTATGCGCGCATCTTGGTCGGCATCCAGGTGCCGCCGCAGGATCGCCCGGCGTTCACCGACTTCCTCGCGCGCCTTGGTTACACCTATCGCAACGAGAGCGAGAATCCCGCGTACCGATTGCTGTTGCGCGCCGACTGAGTCGCACGCCGCACGGCGGGTTCCTGCGACGCTTCGCGTTGGAACAGCACCTTCGGCACAGTCCGGGTCCGCCGATTTGATGCGATCATGGTGCGACGCCCGACAGGAACGACCCGCATGAAACGATTGATCGGCACCCTTTTGCTGGCAGGAGTCGCGATGACGACCGTGGCATACGGTGAAACGCCGCAGACCGGGACGGCAACGTCCGCGTCGGCCGACGAGCGCTTTCAGGCGTTGTATACCAAGGAGTGGACGTGGCGCGAGCAGCAGTTTCCGGGCCTCGACGACGAGGATCGCGCGGCGAGTGCAAATGACAACCGCTTGCCAGCGGTCGACGCGAAGGCGCAGGCGGTGCGGCTTGCCTACTGGCAGGATGTGTTGCACCAGCTCGCCGCGATTGCGCCCAAGGACTTGTCGGCCGACAACCAGGTCAATTACGCGGTGTACAAACCGCAGATCGAAAACCTCGCTGCGGATGTGCGCTTTCGCGATTACGAGATGCCGCTCAACGCGGACTCGCAGTTCTGGTCGGATCTTGCCTTCATGGCGAATCGTCATCTGAAGAGCGCGGCCGACGCGGAAAACTACATCGCGCGGCTCAACGACGTGCCGCGTTATTTCGACGAGCAGATCGTCAACATGCGCGCGGGACTCAAGCGCGGCTTTTCCGTTCCGCGCGTGGTGCTCGTCGGACGCGATGTATCCATTTCCACTTACACGGACGTAAAAAGCGCAGAGGACAGCCCGTTCTACAAACCGTTCAAGCAACTGCCCACGAATATCCCGGCCGACGCGCAGGCCAGGCTGCAGGCCGATTGTACGCAGGCGATCCGCGAACGCGTGCTGCCGGCCTACGCCAAACTGCTGAAATTTTTCCGCGACGAATACGCGCCGCACGCACGCACAACGCTCGCCGCCGAAGCGCTGCCGGACGGCAAGGCCTACTACCGCCAGCAGATCCGCAAATATACGACGCTCGATCTCGATCCCGACGCGATCCACAAGATCGGGCTGAAGGAAGTCGCGCGTATCGATGCGGAAATGCAGGCGACGATGAAGGCCACGGGTTTCACCGGCGACTTTCCCGCGTTCCAGGAATTCCTGCGCAGCGATCCACGGTTCTACGCCAAGACGCCCGACGAACTGCTGATGCGTGCGTCATGGATTGCCAAGCGCGTCGACGGAAAACTGTCGCAGTACTTCGGCCTGCTGCCGCGCGGACGCTTCGGCATCGAGCCGGTGCCGGCCGCGATTGCGCCGTTTTGGACCGCGGGCCGTGGCGGGCCGCACACCTATTGGGTCAACACCTACGACCTGCCGTCGCGTTCGCTGTACAACCTGACCGCGCTGACCCTGCACGAATCCGCGCCGGGACATTCATTCCAAGGCTCGCTGGTCGAGGAACACAAGAGCGTTCCCGAATTCCGTCGCGAATACATCTCGGCCTACGGCGAAGGCTGGGCGCTGTATTGCGAAAAGCTCGGCAAGGAGATGGGCATTTACCTCACGCCCTACGATGATTTCGGACGGCTCAGTTATGAGATGTGGCGCGCTGCGCGTCTGGTCATCGATACCGGCATCCATCACAAGGGCTGGACGCGCGAGCAGGCGATCGCCTATCTCGCCGGGCATACCGCGCTGAGCCGACACGAGGTCAAAACCGAGGTCGACCGCTATATTTCCTGGCCGGGTCAGGCGCTGTCGTACAAGCTTGGCGAGATCAAGATTCTCGAATTGCGCTCGCGCGCCGAAAAGGAACTTGGCACCAAGTTCGATATCCGCGCGTTCCACGACGCGGTGCTGGAAATCGGTTCGGTGCCGCTGCCGGTGCTGGAACAGCATATCGATGCGTTTATCGAGGCGGCGAAGGCGAAATGATGGTACGCCGCACGAGTTCGCGGCGGGCAAACATCAACGACGTCTACATGCGATTACGCATCTGACGGAGCGGATCAAGCGTGCAGTGCGGACTCGGCGACGAGAATCCCGTCCGCATCCGCATACAGCCACACACCCGGACGGAAACACACGCCAGCGAATTCGAGCGTGCGACCGGCCTGCCCGCTGTGCAGGCCTTTCTCGCTCTTGCGCGGATGTACCGCCAGCGCCTTGATCCCGAGCGCCTGCGCCGCAAGTTCCGCCGTATCGCGCACGCAGCCGTACACGACGATGCCAGCCCAACCGTTTTTCACGGCGAGCTCCGCGAGCATTCCGCCGACCAGCGCGCAGCGCCGCGAACCGCCACCATCGACCACCAGCACACGGCCATTGCCCGGCATTTCCAAAGTCGCGCGCACCTGCGTGTTGTCCTCAAATACCTTGACCGTCGCGATCGCGCCATGAAACGCGCGGGTGCCGCCGAAGTCGACGAGGATCGGATCGCAGACTTGTGCCTCGGGATGGGCGTCGCTTAGATCGGTGGTGGCCGTGGACACCGAGTTCTCTAAAATGCAGATCGCAAATTAACGACGCTCTCTGGAGAACGCCTCAAGGCGTGGTGGCATGCAGCCGTACACCGAGCGCGTTGACCACCTTCAGCACGGTGTCGTAGCGTGGCTTCGCGCCGGGCGCCAGCGCCTTGTACAAGCTCTCGCGTCCGAGGCCCGTATCCTTTGCCAACTGGCTCATCCCGCGTGCGCGCGCGACGTCCTTGATCGCGGTAAGGAACAAGTTTGGGTCGGAGTCTTCCAGAGCCGCCGTCAGGTATTCGGCGATGGATTCATCATCGGTCAGATAATCGGCCGCATCGAAAGGTTTGACACCCAGCGTCTTCAGCACGTTGGTCTTGGGTTTTTTCTGCTTCATGGTTACTCCTTCAATGTGCGCGCCAATGCAAGTGCATGCTTGATGTCGCGCCGCTGGCTGGACTTGTCGCCACCGGCCAGCAGCAGATAGACCACCTCGCCGATGCGCGTGTAGTACAGCCGATAGCCGGGCCCCGCATGCACGCGCATCTCCGACACGCCTTCGCCGACCGGCTCGCAATCGCCGAAGTGACCGAATTCAGCGGCGCGGATGCGCTTGGCTATGCGCGCACGGCCGATCGGATCCTTCAGCCGACTCAGCCACGCATCGAATTCGGCTGTGCGCAGGAAGGTGAGCATGGAACTATTATGTATCCGAGCGGATACGAAGGCAAGAGAAGCTCTATTTGGTGAAGAAGGCCACACCGCACCTCGCTACGTTGTGTGACGCGCTACGCTGGCCTGACGCAACCTTCAATCCGTCTATTCCTACACATCTCCATCCTTCGCCCAACCTTCGCCCGTGCCGCGGTGGTATACAAAATCACTTTGCAGCACATTCCCAGCCGGAATCGATTCCTGCGGCGCGAGCTCGACATAAAGCGCGGTGAAATCGGGCTGCGTCGCGTTCATCAACTGCTCGAAGCTGTCAATCACGAAATAGGTTTTCTGATAGCTGTCGATGCGGTAGCGCGTGCGCATGATGCGCGGCATGTCGAAGCCGATGCGGTTGGGTGCGGGTGATTCGAGACAATGGATTGATTCGCCCTTGGACGAGACGATGCCCGATCCGTAGATGCGCAAGCCATCATTTTGTTTGATCAGACCGAACTCGACCGTGTACCAGTACAGCCGCGTCAGATTGACCAACGCCTCGGCGCCGAGGCCGTGCGCCTTCACGCCGCCCGCGCCGTAGGCCTGCATATAGTCGCCGAACAGCGGATTGAGCAGCAGCGGCACGTGGCCGAACAGGTCGTGGAACAAATCGGGTTCGCTGATGTAATCGATCTGCTCAGGCCGGCGGATCCACCAGGTCACCGGAAAGCGGCGATTGGCCAGGTGATCGAAAAACGTGAGTTCGGGCAGCAGGCCTTCGACGCCGATCAGCTCCCAACCCGTGACCTTTTTCAGCACGCGATTCAGATCGTCGAATTTCGGGATCGCATCGGGCGTCATGCCGAAGCGCTGCTGGTTGTCGATGAACTCGCGGCACGCGCGGCCGAGAAGCACTTCGCGCTGGCGTTTGAACAGGGTCGCCCAGGTCGCGTGATCGGCGGCGGTGTAGCCCGCCCACGGTTGTTCGACGACGGCCGTGGTGTAGACGGGCACGCTGCCCTTGTCGGTTTGCTGGTGTTCGACCCGGCGGGGTTGCACGTTCATGACCGGACTCGCGTTTGGTGACGATAGGCGATTTTAGCACCCTGGGTTGCGCGCCTTTGCCTGAAAATGCGCCAAGTCTCGCCTCCTGCGACGTCGCCCCGTATGCTCGCTGGGATGTTCGATCTGTATTCCAGCAACGACGCGGAAGCACTGCTGACCCAGCTCGCAGAGCGCATCGGTGCGCGCGCGCGCGCCGAGGACTTGCTTGCGCCGGAGATCGTGCTCGTGCCGCAGTTCGGCCTGCGCCGCTGGCTCGAAATCCGTCTCGCCGAGCGCTGCGGCATCGTTGCCAACATCGATTTCTTCGCGCCGGCCGAATATGCGTGGCGCCTGCTGCGCGCGGCCAATCCGCAGCTGCCCGAGACTTCGCTGTTCGAACGCAACGTGCTGCGTTGGCGCATCTTCGCGCAACTCAACGAACTCGCACGCGAGCGACGCTTCGCTGCGCTCGATGCCGCGCTCGGTGATGGCGATCAAGCCACGCGCCTGCGCCTCGCCGGCGATCTCGCACACTGGTTCGAGCGCTATCTCGCGTATCGCAGCGACCTGCTCGAACGCTGGGAGCGCGGTGCCGAAAAAGACGAATGGCAGGCCGAACTGTGGCGGCGTCTGACCCGCGGCGGCATCGAGGCGCATCGCGCACGCCTGCTCGCCGATTACGTGCAGCGCTATGGCGGTCAGCAGCGCAGGTTCGCGCCGCCGGGTATCCCGGCGCGGATCAGCGCGTTCGCTTGCACCAATATCTCGCCGGACTTGCTGCGTTTCTACGGCGTCATCGCGCAGCATTGCGAGTTCGATTTCCTGATGCCCAATCCCTGCCGCGAATATTGGGGCGATGTGCGCAGCGAACGTGCGCGTCTGCGCGACGAAACCGTCTCGGTGCTCGACGCTGCCGACAATCCCCTGCTTGCCGCTTACGGCGGCGCCGGCCGCGATTTCATCGAGCTGCTGTATTCGTACGAGTCCGTGCAACCGCGCTTCGAGGCGGACAGCGAGCTGTCGCGCGAGATTCCGCGCGATACCTTGCTGCATCGGCTGCAGGCCGATGTACTCGATCGTCTCGCACCCGCGCGTGATGCGCGCACTGAGGCCGACGGCCGTTCGCTGCAATTTCATATCTGCCATTCGAAATTGCGTGAAGTGCAGGTGCTGCACGATCGCCTGCTCGATCTGTTCGACAGCATCGACGGGCTGACTCCGCGCGATGTCGCGGTCATGGTGCCCGACATCTCTGTCTATGCGCCGTATATCGAAGCCGTATTTGGCGGCATCGCGCGCGAGGACAGGCGCTATCTGCCGTATGCGCTGTCCGATGCCTCGCCGCGCGATGCGCATCCGCTAACCGCGTTTGCGCTGCGCCTGGCCGCGTTGCCGCTGTCGCGCCTGGGGTTGAGTGAGGTGATCGAACTGCTCGGCGTGCCGGCGGTGCTGCGCAAGTTCGATCTCGATCGTGGCGAGCTCGACCGCCTCGAAACCTGGCTGCGCGATGCCGGCGTGCGCTGGGGACTCGATGAAAACCAGCACGCGGCGGTCGGCGCGGGGCGCTTTCGCGAATTCAGCTGGGCCTTTGGCATCGAGCGCCTGTTGCTCGGCTATGCGAGCGGGGAGGACGACGCGACGATTGCCGGCATCGCGCCGCGCGCCGACGTGGAGGGGAATTCGGCGCGCACTCTCGGCGTACTGCTGTCCGCACTCGGCGTGCTGCAAACCCTGCTGCGCGCGCAAAGCGCCGCGCACACGCCGCGCCAATGGCAACAAATATACAATGTCGCATTCGACAAACTGCTCGATATCGACCCTGACGATCGCGACGCGGCACGCGCTCTGGGGGCGTTGCGTGCGGCGCTTGCCAGCCTCGCCGAGGATGCCGCGGCCGCGGGTTGCGACGAGGCGCTGGACTGGCGCTGCGTGCGCGATTTTCTGAGCGCGCGTCTTGACGAACCCGAGCGCAGCCATCGTTTCTTCAGCGGCGGTATCAGCGTCTGCGGCATGCTGCCGTTGCGCGCTGTGCCGTTCCGCGTGATCTGCCTGATCGGCATGAACGAGGACGCGTTCCCGCGGCGCGAGCGCCTCGCCGCGCTCGATCGCATGACCGCCGACGGGTCGCGCCGGCGCGGCGACCGCGCCAATCGCGACGACGACCGTTACCTGTTCCTGCAATTGCTGTGCGCGACGCGCGATGTGTTTTATCTGAGCTGGATCGGCGAGGAACAACGTGATGGTTCTGCGCGTGAGCCCTCGGCCGTCGTCGCTGAACTGCTGGATACGGTGACCACACAATATTGTCCCGACGATGCGGCGGCGCGCAGGGCGCTCGTCACGAAACATCCGTTGCAGGCGTTTTCGCCGCGCAATTTCGGTACCGTCGATACGCGGCTGTTTACCTATCGCGGCGAATGGCGCGCCGCGGCTGGCATCGACCGCGAGCCGGTGCCGCAGCCATTCGTCGAAGCCGCGCCGACAAGTCCGACTGCGCTCGGCGCAGAAAGCGAGACCGTCGATCTCGATACCCTCAAGCGCTTTTTTGCGGCGCCGGCACGCGTGTTCCTGCGTGAGCGTCTCGGTATGTGGCTCGACCGACCGGCCGAAGCCGACGAAGACGCCGACCACGTCGTTGCGGACAATCTGGAAAAGTATATTTTGCGCGAAACGCTGGTTGAGGCAGCCCTGTCCGGCGGCGCTGCGGACCCCGCCACCCTGCGCGCGCGCGCTCTGCTGCCGGCTGGGCGCATGGCCGGGCCTGCGCTGCTCGATGCGCAAACCCAAACGGCCGCGCTGCTCGCTGCGCTGCGCGATGAAGGCGGGGTTGCTGGCGAGTCGACAGGAGCCTTCGTGCTGCAATTCGACGACGGCAGGCAATTGAGCGGGACACTGCCAGCGCAGAGCGAGGGCAGGGCCGTGGTCTGGGCCGCGGGCGCACTGCACGGCAAACGACTGCTCAATGGCTGGCTCGACTACCTCGCGCTCGCGGCGCATCGCGAGGATGCGAGGCTGACGCTGCTCGGCATGGCAAAGACGGGCGTGCAAACGCAACACTACTCTGGACTGACGCAACAGCGCGCGCGCGCGATCCTCGCGGCCCTGTTGGATCGCCGCGACGACGGCCTGCAAACGCCGCTGTTGTTTTTCCCGAAGACCTCGGCAGCGTATGCACAGCGTTGGCGCGAGAGCAAATTCACGCAGGCAGGAAAACGGCATGCCGACGCACTCGACGAGGCGTGCAAGGTATTCGCCGGCGAACGCAGAAACGACGAGGGCGGCAGCGGCGAAGCGGATCGCGAGCCGCCGTTCGCACTGATTGCTCGCGATCGCGACCTGTTCGACGCAACCAGCGCGGCCAGCCGGCAATTCGCCGAGCTTGCGCTCGAAATTTTCGATCCGTTGCTCGACGCGCTGCACGAGATGCCGGAATGAGCGACGCAGTGCCGAGCGATCTTGCACTGACCCTGCCGCTGTCCGGCGTGCAGGCGATCGAGGCCAGTGCCGGCACGGGCAAGACGTACGCGCTTGCGGGCATCCACGCGCGCCTGATCGTCGAAAAGAAATTGCAGGTGCGCGACATTCTCGTGGTCACTTACACGCGTGCAGCGGCGGACGAATTGCGCAAGCGCCTGCGTGAACGC
>NZ_DATBQK010000142.1:0-12147 GCF_036560865.1 Rudaea sp. | reverse complement strand
GAGCACTACCGCAAGCAATTGCCTGCGGTGAACGCGGGCTTGAATCCGCGCTATGCCGACATGCCGTATCGCACGCTGTTCGCCTTCGTGCGCGTGCGCCTGCGCGCGACGGCGGAAGAAAAAAGTTCCGCTTACGCCGGCGCCGACGAACTGCTCGCCGACCTCGACCTGATCGCGAACAGTCTGCGCGCGAACAAGGGCCGCAACGCCGGCTGGTTCGCCGTGTGCCGTCTGCTCTGGCGCGTGCGCACGTTCGGCTTCCATCTCGCGCGGCTCGATGTGCGCCAGGATTCACGCGTGCATGCGCAGGCGCTGGGCGTGGCGCTCGGCGATGTGGAATGGGAAACCCGCGCCGCCGCCGCGCAGGCGCAGACGCTCGAAAGCTACGCGCTCGGCGAGAGCGAACTGCCGGAACCCGCGGACGCGACCGGCGAAATGCTCGATGCGGTATTCGATCAGCTCGCCTATGCGCGCGACGCGTACGGCACACAGGCGATCGGCCTCTACATCATCAGCATGGCGCGCAGCGCAGCGGATGTATTGGCCGTGCTCGCGCTGGCGCGGCGCGCGCAGTTCGTCGACGACGACGGTCATGTGCCGCTCGATATCGCGCCGCTGTTCGAAACCGTGGACGATCTGCGCCATGCCCCGGCGACGATCTCCGCGTTGTTCGCCGATCCGGTTTACCGGGCGCACCTCGCCGCGCGCGCCGATCGCCAGACCGTGATGCTCGGTTATTCGGATTCGAGCAAGGACGGCGGCATCGTCGCCTCGCGCTGGGCGCTGCAGAATGCACAAGTGGAATTGTTGAAAATTGCACAAAGTGTGGGTGTATCGATCGCGTTCTTTCATGGTCGTGGCGGTTCGATCAGCCGCGGCGGCGGCAAGACCACGCGCGCGGTGATCGCGTCGCCGCGCGGTTCGGTCAACGGGCGCCTGCGCGTGACCGAGCAGGGCGAGGTGATCCACCGCAAGTTCGGCATCCGTGCGCTGGCGCTGCGCTCGCTCGAGCAGACCGTCGGTGCCGTGCTGTGGGCGAGCCTGCGCCCGCGCCCGCCCGAACCGCGCGAGGCGCAATGGCGGCTGGCGGTCGATGCGGCGGCAAAACACGGCGCCGTCGCCTATCGTGCGCTGATCAATGCCGACGGCTTCATGGACTATTTCCGCGCGGCGACGCCGATCGATGTGATCGAGCGCATGACACTGGGCTCGCGCCCGTCGCGGCGCGGTTCGGGCAGCATCGACAATCTGCGCGCGATTCCGTGGGTGTTCGCATGGACGCAGAATCGCGCCGGCATCACCGGCTGGTACGGCGTCGGCACGGCGCTGGAGCAGGCGGCGGCCGAATTCGGTGAAGAGGTGCTGCGCGAGATGGCGCAACACTGGCCGTTTTTTCGCACGATGCTCGACGACGTGGAAATGGTGATGGCGAAATCCGATCTGGCGATCGCCGCGCTGTTCTCGCGTCTGGCCGGTCCGTTGCACGAAAAATTCTTCGCCCTGATCGAAAGCGAATTCGCGCGTGCGGAAACCTGGATCCTGCGTCTGAAAGACACCGACCGCGTGCTCGCCGACGATCCGCGCCTGGCCCTGTCGATCCGCCTGCGCAATCCCTACGTCGATCCGATGAGCCTGATGCAGGTCGATCTGCTCGCGCGCTGGCGCGAGCGCGAGCGCAATGACGAGGCCCTGTTCGCCGCGCTGGTCGCGACGGTCAACGGCATTGCGCAGGGTCTGCAAAACACCGGCTGATCGGGGCGCGCACTAAGCCCTCCCCTTCAAGGGGAGGGTTGGGTGGGGATGGTGTTGAAAGGGACAGTGATGGAACTGCGGGACGACTGTTGCACACACCATCCCCCTCCCAGCCTCCCCCTTGAAGGGGGAGGAGCGAGAGCACGTCGCGTGGGACGCTCAATCGTTCGTACGCAACAACGAGCCGAACGTGAGATACGCCGCGTTGTGACCGCCCTGTGCGTAGCCGTAACCGAGGAAGATCGGCCCGAGAAACGTATCCACGCCGAGAAACACGCTGCCGGCGCCGATCAGACTGCTGCCGATATCGCGGCGCTGATCCCAGAAGCCGCCGGCTTCGACGCTGCCGCCAAGATAGACTGGCACGCTGAACAGCCGATCCACATCGGTCAGGCGTCGATAGTAGACCAGCCGCAGAAGCGCCGTCTGCGTCGCGTAAAGCTGATTTTCGGTGTAGCCGGACAGATTGGCCAGACCGCCCAGCGGGCTGTACGCGGCGATCTGCGTGTCGCGCCCGCTGCCACTCGACGTGCTCACGCTGCCACCCGCGAGCCAGTGATTCGCGCCGTACGACAGCGCCGTGTCCCAGCGCACTTTCAATATGCGCGCGTTGTCGGTCGAGCCCAATTGCGTGAGCAGCGCTTCCCCGGACACGTCCATGCGCGTGCCGCGGGTGGGAAAGCCGGAATTGTCCAGGTCGTCGTAGATCGCGCGCAGCAGGACGGCACCGAAGTCGGCAGACAGATTCGGAATAGCCGGTGAGCCGATGCGCAGATGCGCGGCGTCGTGGCCGTATCCGAGCGCGGACGAAAGCTGCCAGCTCGTATCGGGCGTGTAGCCGAACTCCAGCGCGCCCAGCCCGCGGTTGCGCCGGTACTCGGCGAAATCGATCAGGCCACCCGTGTTGATCGGAAAATCGTAGGCCTTGTATTGCAGATACGGCGCGATGTAGAACTGCCCGGCCCGCCCCAAGGGCTGCAGAAATTCGCTGTACAGCTCGGTCACCTCGCCGAGCTGCACGCGATTGCGGCTTTCGCCGCCGAGACTGTTCAAGCCGGTGAAGTTGGCCTCGGTGAACAGTTGGTAGCTGTTGCGTCCGGCAAAGTTGTCGGCAAGGCGCAGACCCAGGCGCAGAAAATTAGGTCCCCAGCCCTTGTCCACAGGCTGCACGGACAGGCCGGTCTGCCCATCGCGCTGGACCAGATCGTAAGTGATGCGTTCGTAGCTGCCCTCGCCGTAGGCCATGCCGATCTGTTGTTCGAGTTGTTTCGGATCGAAGGGTTTGTCGACCACACTCGACAGGTGTTGTTCGACATATTCGGCGGTGCGGCTGCGCCCGGTCAGCACATCGAGAAACGCGATCAGCGGCGGATCGAAATGGCGCTGCCGGTGACGCGCGGCGAACGTCGCGTAGTCGGCGTCGTCGACCGCGAAGCGGCGCAGCCGCGTGATCTCCTTCTCCGCGGCCTGCTCGCCGAGCGCGATCGCCTGCGGCGCGCGGTCGAATGCGGCGCTGCCCAGATCGCCCAGCTCGGGGACCACCAGCGCGTCGTTCGCGCCGAGCGTGGCGAGCTGTTGGTCGGTCTGCCGCTTCATCATCGCGGTCAGCATCTGGTTGGCGATCGCGAACGGCGAGTTGAGTTGATCTGCGCTCGACAGCGGCTCGCCGACATCGACCACGATCAGGCGCGTGCCGCCGAGCTTGCGTGCCTCTTCGATCGGCACGTTGTCGGTGATGCCGCCGTCGACAAGAAAATGGTTCTGGAAGTGGATCGGCGCAAACGCCGCGGGTACCGACATACTGGCGCGGATCGCCATCGCCAGATCGCCGGCGCCGAAAACCACTTTCTCGCCGCTGCCGATATCGGTCGCGACCGAGCGAAACGGAATTGGCAGATCGTCGAATTTCTGTGTTTGCAACGTCGAGAGCAAAAGCCGGCGCAACAGCAATTGCAGTTTCTGTCCCTGGATCACGCCGCGCGGCAGCGCTATCCTGCCGTCGCGCAAACCCAGCTCGATGCCGCCGAGAAAACGCAGTTCGTCCTCCTTGCGCCGCATCGGCAATTCTTCGCGCGGCGGATCGTCGTTGAACATGTCCTTCCAGTCGATGCCCTTGAGCACCGCCTCGATCTCGTCGGACTTGTAGCCGGCCGCGTAGAGGCCGCCGACGATCGCGCCCATCGACGTGCCGGTGATGCAGTCGATCGGCACATGCTCGCGTTCGAGCACCTTCAGCACGCCGATATGCGCCGCGCCGCGCGCACCGCCGCCGCCGAGCACGAGACAGGTTTTCGGATGCGTGGTCAGCGCCGCCGCATGCGTGGCAACGCAACTGAAAATCACGGCAAACAGGCAGGCGATGGCGCGGGACATGGCGTCGGTCCGAGGCTGAACAGCTGCGGCAAGACTAACGAATTCGTGGCACGGCAAACAGGTCGGCGTGTGCACCCGCGCGAATATGATCGCGATTGCGCACAGACTACTCTTCAGATCGCGCAGTGCGATTGATCCAGCGCGCGGTTTCGCTCAGCCTTCGAGCGCCTGCCAGCGCAGATAGGCGTCGTCGAGTTCGGCCTGCAAGGCGGCGAGGGCCTGATTGGCGACAAGAATCGCCGCGCTGTCCTGGCGGAAAAACGCGGGATCGTGCATGTCCTGCGTGCGGGCGGCGATCTGCGTCTCCAGCGCCTCGATGCGTGCTGGCAATTGCTGGAGCTCGCGCGCGTCCTTGTAGCTGAGTTTGGGTTTTGCCGAAGCCGTTGTTGTTTTTGATTCGTCATTCCGGCGAAAGCCGGAATCCAGTGTCTGCGCTTTCTCGGTTGGCGAAGTAAAAGACACTGGATCCCGGCTTTCGCCGGGATGACGAGCAAAGGTTTGTTTCGACGAACTGGTCGGCCGCTGCCTTACCCAATCGCTATACCCACCTATGTATTCGCCGACGCGACCACCACCTTCGAGCACCAGCGTGCTGGTCACCACGTTGTCGATGAATTCGCGATCGTGCGACACCAGCAGCAAGGTGCCGCGGTAGGCTGCGAGCAATTCTTCGAGCAGTTCCAGCGTCTCGACATCGAGATCGTTAGTCGGCTCGTCCATCACCAGCAGGTTCGACGGCTGCGCAAAAAGTTTTGCCAGCAACAGACGGTTGCGCTCGCCGCCGGACAGACGCGTGATCGGCGCGCGCGCGCGTTCGGGCGAAAACAGGAAATCCTGCAGATAGCCCAGCACGTGCTTGCGGCTGCCGTTGAGTTCGATGTACTCGGTGCCTTGCGCCACGTTGTCGAGCGCATTCAGATCGTCGCGCAGCTGGCTGCGGTGCTGATCGAAGTAGGCGACCTGCAAGCCGGTGCCGAGCAAGATTTCGCCACGTGCGGGAGCCAGCTCGCCGAGCAGCAATTTCAGAAGTGTACTTTTCCCGGAACCGTTCGGACCGATGATGCCGACGCGATCGCCGCGCAGGATCGTCGTCGAGAAATCGCGCAACAGCATGCTCTCGTAGGGTGGGTTAGCGGCGCCAGCCGCGTTACCCACCGCAGCGTCGAGCGATGGCGACTCGTTCCAGGTGTAATCGACGCCGCGTGCTTCAATCACTTTCTTGCCCGAAGCCTGTCCCGTTGCTAGCGTCATCTTCGCATTGCCGCCCAATTCGCGTCGTTGCGCGCGCTCGCGGCGCAGGGCCTTCAGCTCGCGCACGCGGCCCTCGTTGCGCGTGCGCCGCGCCTTGATGCCCTGACGGATCCACACTTCTTCCTGCGCGAGTTTCTTGTCGAACTGTGCAGCCGCCTGCGCCTGCGCATGCAGACGCTCCTCACGGCGGCGCAGATAATTGTCGTAATCGCCCGGCCACGAAGTCACCTGCCCGCGATCGATCTCGACAATCCGCGTTGCGAGTGCGCGCAGAAAGCTGCGATCGTGGGTGACGAACACGATGCTGCCGCTGAAACCGCGCAGAAACTCTTCGAGCCACGCGATCGCGTCGATATCCAGATGATTGGTCGGCTCGTCGAGCAGCAACAGGTCGGGCGCGCGCACCAGCGCCTGCGCGAGCAGCACGCGGCGCTTCATGCCGCCGGACAGCGCGGCGAAGTCCACGTCTTCGGGCAGGTCCAGACGCAGCAACACCTGCTGCACGCGGCGATCCAGATCCCAGCCGTGCTGCGCCTCGATCTTCGTCTGCACCGCGCCGAGTGCGGCCAGATCGCCTGCCTCAGTCAAATGTTTGCCGATCAGATGGTGATATTCGGCAAGCAGCGCACCCAGCTCGCCCAGGCCCAGCGCGACCACGTCGAACACGCTGCCCGCGGTGTCCTGCGGCACTTCCTGCGTGAGCCGCGCGATGCGCACGCCGCCCTGCACGCGCACTTCGCCGTCGTCGGCCTTGATCTCGCCAGCGAGCAGGCGCAGCAGCGTCGACTTGCCCTCGCCGTTGCGCCCGACAACGCACACGCGCTCATTCGCCTCGATCGCGAGATCGACTTTTTCGAGCAGCAGCGGACCGCCGACGCTGTAGTCGACGCGTTGGAGCGCGATCAAAGGCATGCAAGAAACGCCGCTGGCGTGACAATCGACAGCGCAAATCTATCGGCCAATGCCAGCAGGTCTTTGTCGCCGCTGACCAGTACCTTCGCTTTGCCGACGACAGCGAGCTGCAAGAACGGCAAGTCGGACGAGTCGCGGCACTTCGGAACCGCAGGCAGTCTGCCCGGCATGCGCACAACGGACGCGCAAGGCAGATAGTCGGCAAGCAACTCCTGCTGCTCGTTGGCCGTGAGGCGGAACTTTGGATAAGCCAGCACGCGGATAAGCTCCTGCGCTGTGATCGTATTGACTAACGGCACGAACAATCCGTCTTGCCATGCGCCGCGCAGCCGACCGGCGATACCTCCAGCAAACAGCAGTGCCGACAACACAACATTCGTGTCGAGCACCACGCGTGGGGCGTGGCTCATGATTTGCGCTTGCCGGCCTTGTGCGGCTTCTTCGTACGTGCGCTGGAATAGGAGCCGGGCGCCTCCGCTACGCGGCCCCGTGCCCAAGCTACCGCGGCGCCAACGTCGTCTGCTGTCAAGTCCAGACCGGCCAGCTTCGCACGCAACGCGTCACCACGCTGGATACGCACGGGCGTGAGCACGATCGCGCCATCGCAAGTCTGCACGTCGAAGTATTCGGCCGCACCCACCGCGGCGGTTACTGCCTTCGGCAAAGTCAGCTGATTCTTGGCGGTAAGTTTGGCGAGCATAGTCGAAGCACCACAGTAAGGAATCCTTACTTTACACCAAAGATGTTACGGCATCGCAAGCGATCGTCGAGGCGATGAGGTCGGCGGCGCGCGACTGATGGCCAACGATCTTCCAAAACTCGGTGCTGACTTCGAACTGTGGGGACACTGGTGGCTGCCAGAACATGAGTCCAACCAGGTCACCGGATGCCTCTCAAGCCGAGGTGGAAATCTAGAGTTGAAGCTACTCGGCAAGTTCGATGCGATAGACATAAATCGGCGCCACTTATCCGTGCCAATCATTCATGGCGTCGGAGACACCAAGACTTTTACTTTATGGAACGCGATTCAAGGCCAATTTGGGTTCCGCGCACCAGGAACTGTTGAGCAACGGTTCGAAGGTATGAGGGTTCTTACAGGACGATTTCTGCCAGAGAGGTCGAGCGTTCAATTCACGGGGTTGAGTCTTCATGCTGCGAATCTTGGTCCGTGGTCAAATTTGCAACCCGTGGACTCAAGTTTCAGTGCAGAGAATCCCCTCGATTTGTCTTATCGCCTCGTCGCAAATCGATCGCGTGAAATGGCATTGCCAGATTGTGGTCTGGTTCTAACGATAGGGGCCTCCTTTTCAAGTAGAAACGAAGAATTCAGTAGCTATGGATTCAATGTATTTCCTAGTCTCCACGTTGGCTTCCTCGCGCCACAGCTGTTCGAGGGCGTGATGAAGTGGGCAGGATCGTTGCAGAGGATTTTTTCCCTATTGATCGGTACAGAATTAATTGCGGAGAAAGCGTCCGTTGAGATCGATGGCGGTAAGAAGCTCGACAATGTTTTAGGCCTTCTTTTTGAACACGCGCCTCCCGAAAATCAGAAAACTTTGAGTGTGTATGAAGTGCTTGCACCTTTCTCAACCCTTCAAGACAAAGCTCCAAACGTTTTCGCGCGCTGGTTCAGCGAAGAGCCACGAATCAAGGACGCGGTTGATCTATTTCTTGGGACTACCCGGCAACGATCTCTGTCAACGCATATGGAGCTAACGACTTTGGCGCAGGCGCTTGAGACGTTCCATCGAAACGTCCACGGTGGTGGTTACATGACAAGGAAGGAATATCGGCCGATCGAAAAAATGATCATCGACTCGATCCCGCAGAACATGGATGCCGGTATCAGCGATTCGATTAAAGAACGGCTGAGACATGCTTATGAGTTTACTTTCCGTGCGCGGCTCGAAATGCTTTTGACGAAATTCTCCGACGAATTGCTCAAATCGTTGGATGTTGATCGTGGCACTTTCCCAAGCGAGGTATCCAAGGCCCGCAACGAGTTCACCCATTGGGATGCAGAAACGAACGCACCAAGATTGAGCGGTGCGGACCTAAGCAATCTCGTAAGCAAGCTAAAGGCCTTCACTAGGCTTGTGCTCTTGTCGCATCTCGGGGTGCCGCTAGGTTCGGTCGTTCAGCGGATGATCGAAAATAAATATTTATACTTGCCGGAGTGGAAGAAAATAGAACACACATGATGCGAGAAAGTTATACCACCCAATTGCCTTTCGGTGGTATAACTTTCGACAGGTTTTGGACTGCTGCCATGGCGCTCTATCGCGAACTACCAATCGCTGCACACACTGCCTATGCCGAATTATTCGAGATGGCGCAGGCCGCTGAGGCCGCACGCTCGCCGGCATTTGTCACCGGCACGATCGCGCGCAAGACGATCAAGGGCAGTCGCTACGCGTATCTTGCGTTCAAGGAAGTCGACGGCAGCAAGCGTGAGTATTACCTCGGGCCGGACGGGCCGGCGATCGCGGCGATAGAAGCAGCACGCGAGCGCGGGGCGCCGGCGCTGGATGCGGTCGCGCGTCAGGCAGCCGCGGCGGTCGCGCAAGGTTGCATGGTGACGCCGCCGTTGCATTTTCGGATCGTCAAACGTCTGGCGGATTATCAGTTCTTTCGCGCGGGCGGCTTGCTGGTAGGCACGCATGCATTTCTTGCGCTGGGAAATCAGCTTGGCGTCGCCTGGGGCAGCGGTACGCGCACGCTCGATCTCGATTTTGCGCATCACGGGCCGGGCGGAAACGTCGAAGTGGCGTTACCTGCAAATCTGAAGGTCGATACCCACGATGCGCTGCATTCCTTGCAGTTGGGGTTTTTGCCGGCATTCGGCGGAACGAAGGGGTTGGCGGCGCAGTATGCGAGTGCGCGCGAGCCCGGATTGCGCATCGATTTTCTGACCGCAAAACGCCGCAGCGATCAGCCAGTCGCCGCGCCCGATCTCGGCGTCGCGCTGGAGCCGTTGAAGTTCATGGAATATCTGATGGAGCGCCCCGGTCAGTCCGTATTGCTGGATCGTGAGGATGCGGTCGTCGTCAGTTTGCCTGATCCGGCGCGCTACGGCCTGCACAAGCTGCTGGTCGCGTATGAGCGCGGAACCAAAAACCCCAAGCACGACAAAGACATTCTGCAGGCGCTGGCGTTGATCGAGTGGCATCTGGCGCGTGCGCCGCGTGCATTGAAAAACGCGTGGAACGATTTGGTGTCGCGCGGTACGGGGTGGAGCAAGCGCGCATACGCGTCGCTGCAGCGCGCGCCGGTGGGGCAACAGGAATTGGTTGCGCGATTTCTGGATGCGGTAAAGAGCGGGAAATAAAGCGGGCCGCGTGTGTGGCTCGTTTACGTGGAGGTCGAAAAGCGCCCCCATCCGCCTTCGGCACCTTCCCCCGCTGTGCAGGGGAAGGAACGAACTCGTTACTTCAGCTTTGCGTCCGCGCGCAGCACGTCGGCCTTGTCGGTCTTTTCCCACGAGAACGCGGTCGAGGTCTCCGACTTCTTGATCTTCTGACCGTTCTCGATTTCTTCCCAGTGATACGTGTGCTTGTACGGCGCGCGGCCGAAGTGGCCGTAGCTCGCGGTCTGCTGGTACATCGGATGGATCAGATCGAGCATCTGGATGATGCCGTAGGGGCGCAGGTCGAAATGCTTGCGGATCAGCTTTTCGAGCTTGTCGTCGGAAATCTTGCCGGTGCCGAACGTGGTCACCGAGATCGAGGTCGGATGCGCCACGCCGATCGCGTAGCTGACCTGGATTTCGCAGCGGTCGGCCAGACCCGCGGCGACGATGTTCTTGGCGACGTAGCGCGCGGCATACGCGGCCGAGCGGTCGACCTTGGACGGATCCTTGCCCGAGAATGCGCCGCCGCCGTGACGCGCCCAGCCGCCGTAGGTGTCGACGATGATCTTGCGTCCGGTCAGGCCGCAGTCGCCGACCGGGCCGCCGATCTCGAACCTGCCGGTCGGGTTGATGTGGAACTTGGTGCCCTTGTGCAGCCATTTCTTCGGCAGCACGGGGTTGAGGATCTCCTCGCGTACCGCCGCGACGAGGTCCTTCTGCTTGACCGACGGATCATGCTGGGTGGACAGCACCACGGCATCGATCGCCACGGCCTTGCCGTTCTCGTAGCGCAGGGTGACCTGCGACTTCGCGTCCGGGCGCAGCCATTTGAGCTTGCCATTCTTGCGCACCTTGGCCTGCTGTTCGACGAGGCGATGCGAGAAATGGAGCGCGGCCGGCATGTAGTCGGCGGTTTCGTTGGTCGCATAACCGAACATCAGGCCCTGATCTCCCGCGCCCTGCTCCTCGGGATTCTTGCGATCGACGCCCTGATTGATGTTGGGCGACTGCTTGCCGATCAGATTGAGCACGCCGCAAGTGGCGCCGTCGAAGCCGACTTCGGACGAGTTGTAGCCGATGTCGAGAATGACCTTGCGCGTGATCGCTTCCAGATCGATCCACGCGCTGGTGGTGACTTCGCCGGCGACGATCGCCACACCGGTCTTGACCATGGTCTCGCAGGCGACGCGCGCGCGCTTGTCCTGCGCAAGAATCGCGTCGAGCACGGCATCGGAAATCTGGTCGGCAACCTTGTCCGGATGGCCTTCGGACACCGATTCGGAGGTGAACAGCGTGGTCGTCATGGAGATATATATCCTTTAATACGTATAGAAGGATGAAAAGTGGCGCGCATCATACACGCCCATGGGGGATTTTGCAGCCGCGGAGCGCGGCCGGTGTGCGAGTATTCAGTTTGAACGGTCTCGATTCCATTTGGATGGCTAGACGTCCAAGCTCCCTTGATCATCGCACGGGCCCGAGCACCACAATCAGCAGCGTCGCGATCGGGCCAATAAAAAGCGACGCCAGCCACCAGCCGAGGCCCGAGCGGCCCTTGGCTTGTGCCAGCCCCGCGTTGATCAAGGTGAGCGTGCCCCAGCCCACGACAAAATCACCGGTTGGCTGCATCATCACTGTTTCTCTCCGCGTGAAATTCCAGATCGGCCCATTATCGCCGCGCACGCCGATTCCGCAAAACCTGGCGTCCTCGCCGGCTTTCCGCGACGGCGCGACCCCTGACGTGCAAAAATGGCATCGGTACCTTTCGGGAGCGGCCATGGCCAGTGTCAACGTAATCGATCATCCGCTGGTCCAGCACAAGCTGACCCTGATGCGGCGCAAGGAAACCTCGACCGCGAGCTTCCGCCGCCTGCTTTCCGAGATCAGCACCTTGCTCGCCTACGAAGTCACCCGCGACCTGCCGCTGGAAATGATCCCGATCGAGACGCCGCTGGCGAAAATCGATGCGCCCAATCTGTCGAGCAAGAAGCTGTGCCTGATTTCGATCCTGCGCGCCGGCAACGGCCTGCTTGACGGCATGCTTGATCTCATTCCCTCGGCGCGCGTCGGGCACCTCGGGCTGTATCGCGACCCGCACAGCCTGCAGGCGGTCGAGTACTACTGCAAGCTGCCGCTCGATATCGACGAGCGCCTGGCCATCGTGCTTGATCCGATGCTCGCGACCGGCCATTCCGCGGTCGCGGCGCTCAACCGGATCAAGCATTACGGCGCCAGGTCGATCAAGTTTGTCTGCCTGGTCGCCGCGCCGGAAGGCATCAAGACCCTGCAGGATGCGCATCCGGACGTGCCGATCTACACCGCCGCAGTCGACAGCCATCTGAACGAGCACGGCTACATCGTGCCGGGGCTGGGCGATGCGGGCGATCGATTGTTTGGAACGAAGTAGAAGTCGTACTAGAGCATTTTCGGTTGTAGTGGTTACAACTGTGACTTTGCCTTATAGCCCCTCTCCCCTTGCGGGAGAGGGGTTGGGGAGAGGGGTAGCGCCC
>NZ_DATBQK010000141.1:0-3324 GCF_036560865.1 Rudaea sp. | reverse complement strand
ATGTTCAAGAACTGATTGCGACAAGCAAGATCAAGAGCACGCCCCCTTCCGCCCTCCGGGCACCTCCCCCCGCCGCACAGGGGAAGGGAAACCACGGCATTCCAATTTGGAATCCTTCCACTGCGTAGCGGGGGAAGGTGGCGGCAGCCAGAAGGGGGCAACCGCCGCGTAGTTGAGGTCGCGCTACACCAACCGCAAATCCAATGCTTTGGTATCCGGAAACACCTTCTCGACCTGTGCGGGCGAAAGCCCCCACAGGCGTACATAAAGGCCTGCGAGCAGACCGCGATAATTGTTGAGTACCGGGAAGTCGCGATTCTGCAGCAGCGTGGACTGCTGCACCTTGACCTGTTCGCCGGCGATGCGGCCGCCGTCGATGCCGCCGCCGAGCACCCAGTAGACCGAGCCGTGACCGTGGTCGGTGCCTTTGTTGCCGTTCTCGCGAAATGTGCGGCCGAATTCGGAAACGACGACGACGACGGTGTTCTTCCAATCGGGACCTAGTTCCTGCGCGAACGCGGCTAGGCCGCGCCCTAGATTGTCGAGATTGTTGGCGAGCGGACCCTGCGCGCCGCCCTCGTTGACATGCGTGTCCCAACCGCCGATATCGACGAAGCCGAGCCGGTACTCATCGCGCATCAGGCGCGCGATGCGTGTCGCCTCGACCGCGAAACCCTTGGCGCTGACCGCGCCGCGATTGGCCTGCATCATTTCGTCCTCGAACTCTTTGGCCACGTGCTGGCGCAGTTCGAGACCATCCGCGACCGCGGTCTGCAGGTGATTGCCTGCGTACATGCTGGTCAGGATCGCTGCCTGGCGTTCGTCGAACGCAGGCTTGCCGACCGCCTTGAGTGAAATATTCGGAATATCGCTCGCGCCCTGGAACGCGAGCGGCAGCGCATCGGTAAACGCGATCGGCGCCGCGTTGCCGCCCAACGTCGTCGACAGCCGCGCCATGAAGCCGGAACGAAATTCCTGCTTGCCATGGCCTGGCTGGCCGCGCTCGATATTGTCCTGGGTTTCGAAGTGGCTGCGCGACAGATCGTCGGTGCCGGCGAATGGCACAAATGCGACTTCTTTATTTTTATACATCGGGCCGAGCGATTCGCGCAGCGCCGGGGTGAGCGCCCAGTCCGCATCCAGCGCCAGCGCGCCGGTGTTCGCCGTGGCATTGGGCTTGGCGATCGCGATATTCGGCCGCGACTCGTAGTAGAAATCGCTGGAGTACGGCACCAGCATGTTCGCGCAATCGTAGCCGCCGCGCAGGAACACGAGCAGAAAGCGTGGCGACGCGGGCGGCGCGGCGAATAGCTTGCCGGCAAAACCGACCGCGCACGAAGATACAACCGAAGCGAGGGTTTGAATGAAGTGACGACGTTGCATTGAGCGGCTCCTCTGGTGCTCCTGTCATTCCGGCGAAAGCCGGAATCCAGTGTCTTTGCTCTTGGAAAATCACACAAAAATAAGTCGCTGGATTCCGGCTTTCGCCGGAATGACGATTAAATCAGCGATAATTGAACTCGGGCGACGCCAGCAGGAACGCGTTCCATTCCTGCTGCGAAGTCGAGCGCTGCAGCGCGGCCAGCGTGGTCTTCGACAAATATGGCTCGATGCCGTCCAGGTACAGGCGCGACGACAGTTGCGGAAAGCCAGTCACCGAGCCCTGCGTGCCGTCCTCGGGATCGAACAGGTGCGCGTTGCCATTGCCGATCGTGCGCGCGATTTCGAAGCGCCGGCTCAGCTGGCCCGAACTTGCCCACGCGCTTTCGGTCAACGCGTAACCATCGGGCGTGGGATGACCGTACAAGGCTTCGCTCTGGCCATTGAGCCAGTTCACCACCGGGCGGATATTCGCGATCGGCTTGCCGTCGTAGGCCAGGCGCACCGACGAAACCACGTAGTGCATCGGATCCTTGAATTTCTTGCCGAGCGAGGCGTCGAACTCGCGCGATTCGAATAGCGTGCGCAGGGTTGCGGCGATATCGCCGTCGCTGCGCTGAAATGTGCGCGCCATCGCCTCGACGAGTTGCGGCGGCGGATTGTCGGCGACGAAATAGGTCGCAAGCTTGTGCGAGATGAAGCGCGCGCAGGCCGGCTGCTTGACCAGCAGATCGATCGCCTGCTCGACTTCAGCAAAACCGCCGCCACGGATTTTCTGGCCGAGCAGGACGCGGACGCCGAAATCGTGCCGCGCCGGATTGAACTCGAACAAGCCGTCGCGCACGAGCAGGCGCTGCCACTCGGGCCGAAGTTTCGGCGGCTCGTGACGCGGATCGATGCCGACGCCGGTCAGCACGCGTGCCAGCTCCTGCACGTCGGCCTGCGTATAACCCGCATCGACGCCAAGCGTATGCAGCTCCATTAGCTCGCGCGCGTAATTTTCATTGATATGGTTGGCGCCGTTCTGTGCGTTGTCGAGATATTGCAGCATCGCCGGATGCTTGAGCGTGGCCAGCACCAGATCGCGGAAATGGCCGAGCGCATGCGGCCGGATCGCGCGATCGGTGTAGTCGCCGACGAGGAATTTTACGTAGCCCTTTGGCGCGAACACGTTGAAATGGTTGAGCCAGAACCAGGTCATCTGCTCCTTCAGCTGGGCCGGCGAGTAAATCGCGCGCAGCAACTCGCGCCGCGTCGCCTCGAACGCCATTTTGTTGCCGAGCTCGTTGCGTGCCTTGCGCGCGTCTTTCTTCGTCCCGTCGTCGCCGAGCGCGTTGATGCGCTTCTGCTCCGCGATTTCGTCGACCACGAGTTGCGCGGCGGACGTGCGTTGGATATCGAGCTGGTCGATCTGCGTCTGAATCGCGGCAGGCAGCGCATCGTTGCGACCCGCGAGTTGCTCGTCAAGAAAACGCCGGCGGCCGAGTTCGCGGAAGCGCGCAATCGTTGCGCTGTCGAGGCCGTAGGTCACGCGTTCGAGCCACAGCGCGTCGTCGCGATTCAGGCTGTCGGCATTGCCGGCGTGCACCGGCGCAGCGCCGGCGCAACTGAGCAGCAAGCCCACCGCTGCCATAGCGATTCGATAGTTGGAAACGCGGTGCGCAAGGCGGGTTGAAGAAAAAGCGGGTGTGACAAACATTGCGTCACCGTATCCAGAGCAATCGATGTTCGACTCAAGAACAACGGGCGACGCAGGAAACGGATGACAGAGAGGCCCCGAGATTCCGGCGCGCGCAGGTTCGCGCGCCGGAACTGCAATCTTCAGTTCAGGATGACGCGCTTGCGATTGTCGGATGAATTGCGATCGACGAGCTTGTTGTACGGATCGATGCCGGCCTCGTAGGGCTCGCCGTCGACGGTGACCGTAATCGTGCTGTCGCCGTC
>NZ_DATBQK010000140.1:0-59987 GCF_036560865.1 Rudaea sp. | reverse complement strand
ATGTCAGAAGTTTCTGATCTTCGAGACAGAGGTCGCTATATCGACGAAAGTGGTCAGAAAAGAAGTGGTCGGCTTGGCTAGAGTTGTCATAGGAGAGGCCTTCGAAAAGAGCTGCGTCAGTCATGACCCAATGAAGGGCCGCGACATAGTTCAGAAACGTATAGTCTTTCTTTTCTGCAATTCGAGCATCAAGAAGAATAGCTTCTGTTTCTAGTTGGCGGACCAGCGCAAAGACGCTGATGAAACGATACACGGTGCTGAGAAAATAATAACCGGCTGAGGAATAGTTACCATCTACACTCAACCAGCCTTTGTCATGGTTCGTATAGAGGTTCCAAAGGCGATAGTTCAGGCTATTCGACGTCTGCAGTAGTCGGCCGTGGTATCGACCAATTGTCACCCGGAGAAATTTACGTTGCTCGTACTCGTACTCAACTTTAACCTTGTCGCGCGTTTCGCTGCGCTTGAAGAGATATGAGACTCCCGCGGATATACAGCCCGACACTACTGTTGCCCACAGTATATTTATCGGAGCAGTGAGGATTTGTATCAACTCAGGCATCGGCAGGCTCTTGCACGTTTTGGCTCCACATAAGTTCCAGCATCGTACACGAGGAGAAACCTCGCGGGCAGGACATCAACCAAGCTGGAATCGCCTCTAGGCTCGTAAAGGAATCGACTAGACGTAAGCAAACCGTTCGTGCTGAGGTATCGAAGCATGAACGGCAAGCTAGCTAAGATGCCATGGCAGCGGGTTTCGCACTCCCCACGCCAGCCGCTGAATTTCTTTCCAATCATTTCGTAGAAGCGCTTCCTTTTTCTTGCGACTCCAGCCTTTGATCTGACGCTCTGCGGCAAGGGCTTCCTCGCGAGTTGCGAACTCCTGCGACCAAACCAATGCAACCGGCCGTCGATTGGTCGTGTAGCAAGTGGGTGCGCCAGTGCCGTGCTCGGACATTCGTTTTTCGAGGTTGTCGGTGTGGCCGGCGTAGTATGAATCGTCGGCGCATTTGAGCATGTAGGTCCAAAAGCTCATTGATCGATTCCTCTCTTATCCGTTCACCCTTCGATACCTCAGGGCGAACGGATTGGAGTTTTTGTTTGTGCTTCGATGCGTCAGCACGAACGGCGGTGGGTCAAATCTTGGAACTCAACTCCCGAATCTCCCGATTCAAAATCCGGTCATTGTCCGAGTAGTCGATCGGCACATCGATCAGGTGCACGCCCGATGTGTCGAGGCATTTCTTTAGCGTCGGTGCGAATTCGTCGGCGGAGTTCGGACGATGACCGTGCGCGCCGTAGCTTTGCGCGTAGGCGACGAAGTCGGGGTTGCCCATGTCCATGCCGAAGTTGGCGAAGTGCATGTGCGCCTGTTTCCACTTGATCATGCCGTAGGCGTTGTCGCGCAGCAGCAGCACGGTGAGGTCGAGTTTGAGGCGCACGGCGGTTTCGAGTTCCTGCGAATTCATCATGAAGCCGCCGTCTCCGGCCACGGCCACGACCTTGCGCTCCGGATGCACGATCTTCGCGGCGATCGCCGAGGGCAGGCCGGCACCCATCGTCGCGAGCGCGTTGTCGAGCAACAGGGTGTTGGGCTGGCGGCAGCGGTAGTTGCGCGCGAACCAGATCTTGTACATGCCGTTGTCGAGGCAGGCGATGCCGTTGTCGGGCATCACCGCGCGCACGTCGGCAACAAGGCGCTGCGGATAGATTGGCCAGCGCGCATCGTCAATGCCGATCGCCAGGTGCGCGTCCAGGTGCTTGCGCACGGTGTCGAAATAGCTGAAATCCCAGTGCGTCTGCTTGTCCACCGCCTGGCACAGGCGCCAGATCGTGTTGCCGATATCGCCGACGACTTCGACCTGCGGGAAGTAGACCGTGTCGACTTCGGCGCCGAGATAGTTCACGTGGATGACGGTGCGCCTGCCGCGGCGCATGAAAAACGGCGGTTTTTCGATGACGTCGTGGCCGACATTGATGATGCAGTCGGCCTGTTCGATCGCGCGATGCACGAAATCGCCGTCGGACAGCGTGGCATTGCCGAGCCATAGCGGATGCGTTTCGTCGATGACGCCCTTGCCCATCTGCGTGGTAAAAAACGGAATGCCGGTACGGTCGACGAAATCGCGCAGCATGCGGCTGCTGGTCTTGCGATTCGCGGCCGCGCCGATCATCAGCAGCGGGCACTTGGCCGCGATGATCGCTTCGGCGGCGTGCAGGATCGCCTTGCCGTCGGCGATCGGGCGACGATGGTAGCTGTCCGGAATCAGGATCGCCTCGGTCTCGTCGCGGGCGATGTCTTCGGGCAGTTCGAGGTGCGTCGCACCGGGCCGCTCCTCGACGGCGCGGCGGAATGCCTCGCGCACGCGCGCGGGGATGTTGTCGGCGGCGACGATCTGGCGCGTGAATTTGGTCAGCGGCTTCATCATGTCGACGATGTCGACGATCTGGAAATGCCCTTGTTTGGACGCCTTGACCGGCTTCTGCCCGGTGATCATCAGCATCGGCATGCCGCCGAGTTGCGCGTATGCCGCGGCGGTGACGAGGTTGGTCGCGCCGGGGCCAAGCGTGGACAGACATACGCCGACCTTGCCGGTCAGCCGACCGTAGGTCGCGGCCATGAAGCCGGCGGCCTGTTCGTGGCGCGTGAGGATCAGCTTGATCGACGAGTTGCGCAGCGATTCGAGCAGGTCGAGATTTTCCTCGCCGGGAATGCCGAATACGTATTGCACGTTTTCGGCTTCCATGGCTTTCACGAACAGCTCGGAGGCTTTCATGACGATCTCCCGCGCGAGGATGATCGATTGTCGGCGCGGTGCGCGACCGCGTCAATTGCTACGGGCGCATGTTTCGGCTGAAAATCAGCAACGGGCCTTTCACTCAGTCGTCGCGGCGCAACGGCACGCTGCCGTCGGCAAAACTCACATCGAAGCGCTCGACCGTGCGCGCTTGCTCGGCGGTGCGGACGACGTAGCCACCGTCGCGTTCGAGTACGATCGCGTAGCCGCGCTGCAGGGTGGCGAGCGGACTGACCGCATTGAGTGTGCGCGCGAGTTCGCTCAGGCGCAGGGTGCTGGATTGCAGATGACGCACGGTTGTTGCGTGCAGTCGACGCCGCAGCGCCTGAAGTTGTTCGCGGTTCTGTCCAAGGCGAATGCGTGGATGCTGCGATTGCAGGCGCGCATGCAATTGTGCGAGACGCTCGCCGCCGAGACGCAGACGCGCGCGCGGGTGCTGTGCGCGCAATCTTGTGTAGGCCTGATCGACGCGTTGCGCCGCGCCTTGCAGGCGCCGCCGTAGCAGTTGTTCGAGCTGTGTACGCTCGCGCCGCAGACGGCGCAGGGTTTCGCCCGCATCGGGCACGAGCAATTCGGCGGCGGCCGACGGCGTCGGCGCACGCAGGTCGGCGGCGAAGTCGGCGATCGTGAAATCGACTTCGTGACCGATCGCGCTGACCACGGGAATCGCGCTGGCGCGGATCGCGCGCGCGACGGCCTCGTCGTTGAACGCCCACAGGTCTTCCAGCGAACCGCCTCCGCGCGTGAGCAACAGCACATCATGGCGCTTTGCTTTCGACGCGGCGTTCAACATGGCGACGATCGCCGGCGGCGCTTCCTTGCCCTGCACTGGCACGGGCAGGATCTCGACTTCGACCAGCGGGAAGCGTCGCGCGATCACGCTGAGCACATCGCGGATTGCCGCGCCCGTGGGCGAGGTGATCACGCCGATGCGCCGCGGAAGTTTCGGAATCGGCTGCTTGCGCGCGGCATCGAACAGGCCTTCCGCGGCGAGTTTCGCCTTGAGCTGTTCGAACGCGCGCAGCAATGCGCCTTCGCCGGCTTCTTCGAGGTGTTCGACGATCAGCTGGAATTCGCCGCGCGCCTCGTACAGGCTCACGCGTGCGCGCGCCAGCACGCGCTGGCCATCGGCTGGTTTGAAGCGCAGATACGCACTGCGCGTCTTGAACATCGCGCAGCGCACCTGCGCTTGCGCGTCCTTGAGACTGAAATACAGATGTCCGGAGGCCGGCCGCGAAAAATTGGAAATTTCGCCCTCGACCCAGATCAGCGGAAACGTGTCCTCGAGCAGATCGCGCGCGAGGCGCACAAGCATGCTCGGAGAAAAAATTTCACGTTCGGATTCGGATGTGCCGGTGCTTTCCATCATGTCGATTTGCGCAGACAAGAGATTTGTCATTCCCACAAGCTATTAGCGGAAATGACGAGCCAGAAGAAGTTCGAGGCTTGAGGTTACCCTGCGGGTGGCTTTGCGCCAAGCGCGGCGCGCTCACGGCGCAGCCGCCGGTAGCGCAGCAGCAGACTCGCGCCGACCCAGAGCGCGAGTGCGGCGAGCGGCCAGGCGATGATCTGCGGCCAGATCGCTGCAAAGGTGGCCAACACGACCAGCGCCAGGGCCACGGGTGGCAACAAGCCGGCGTCCGTGCTGCCGAGCACGCGCCGGTTGCCGAGTACGGCGCCGAATGTGTTGACCAGCCGCAACGTGCCCGCTGCGGCGCGGCTTGTGCTGCCGCTGCCGCGACGCGTGCGGCGAACCGCCGGCCCGCTGCGCGCGACACGCCGTTTTTCGGAGAGAACGATCTCGGTTGCGTTGAGCAGATCGGTTTCGTATTGAGCCGCCATGCGCTGCGCGAATGCGGCATCCTCGATCGCGACGTCGATTTCGCAATTGGTCAGCCAACTGGCGATATTGAGGTTGCTCGAGCCGACTCGCGCCCAGCGCGCGTCCGCGACCGCGGTTTTCGCGTGCAGCATCGTGCCGTTCCATTCGTATACTTTTACCCCGGCTTCGAGCAGGGGGCGATAGCCGGCATGCGACAGGCGCGCGACCAGTTTGAGATTGCTTGTGCCAGGCACCAGCAGACGCACGTCGACGCCGTCGCGCGCGGCTGCGCACAGGGCCTGCACATAGGGCGCGAAGCCGACAAAATACGCGTCGGTCAGCCACAGCGTCTTGCGCGCCATCGCGGCGATGAACAGATCCGTGCGGTAGAGGCTTGCGCGATTCGGCGTCGTCGCGATCACGCGCAGGCCGATATCGCCCGCGTGTGCGGGCTCGCGCGCCAGCGTGTCGGCTTCGAGAGGCGCGCCGAGCTGCGCCCAGGTATCGGCGAATGCGTGCGCAATATCGGCGCAGGCAGGTCCGCGAATCCCAACGCCGGTATCGCGCCACGGTTCAATGCCGTTCTGCGGATCGCCCAGCCACTTCTGCGCAACGCAGATGCCGGAGACGAAACTCGCGTCGCCGTCGACGACCAGAAGCTTGCGATGATCGCGGCTCAGCCAGCCGAACGGGTTGTCGAAGCGCAGCGGATTGTAGGCGCGCACCTCGCCACCCGCCGCGCGCAACGGCTGCCAGAAGCGTGCCTTCGAGTTGCCCAGACAGCCCAGCCAGTCGTGGGTCACGCAGACGCGCACGCCGGCGGTCGCGCGCTCGACCAGAGCATCGAGAAATTCGCGGCCGACCGCATCGTCGGCGACGATATAATTTTCCAGCAAGATGCTTTTGCGCGCGGCGTGGATTGCCGTCAGCCACGCATCGAAGTTGGCGCGTGCGTCGATCAATAGCTCGACCGCATTACCCTCGCTCAGCGCGGCGCCGGTGGCACGGTCGAGCGCGTGGCTGGTAAGGCTTTGGGCGGAGACGGAGTAGGGCGCGGGAGATTCGGGAAGTGCGGACATGCGCAGCTTTCAGCCGGTCCGCCGCGTGCCAATGGCGTCGTTGCCCAATGCACGCAGATACTGCCGGTCGAACGCGGCGAGCTGGCTTTCCAGTTCGGAGTAGGGCCCCGGCTCCCACGCACGCGAAGTCACACCACGATGCGCGTTCGCGCACAACTCCCAGTCCTGGCGGTTGGTCAAGTCCCAGAACTCGATCGCCGGGCGCGGATCGAAACCGGGCGCGGCGATCGCATCGGGATGGAAATACCATTCGCAGACGACGCGCGTGCGGTCGCGCGACAACGGCTGCGCGCGGTGCATCATCACGTAGTCCGGATGGAACGACAGGAATCCGCTCGGCGACAGACTGTAATAGTATACACGAGCGCGCTGTTCTTCGCTCAGCGCGGCGAACGGCGCGGCGCAGCGCTCGCCGCCGGTCGTCATGCTGCCTTGCGGATTGGCCATCCACATCGGCCCGCCGAGCACGGGGCCTTCGTCGAGGTCGTTCTCCGAGTTGCGGAACGGCGTCAGCTTGTTCAGATGCGGGTGTGCGAGCGGGCAGTGATAGCACTCGCTGAAATTGTGGAAAATCAGTTTCCAGTTCGCGTCGACTTCGTAGACATTGCGTTGCACGGCGCGCAGTTCCGCAGTCGGCCATGCCCGAAAGCGGCCGGCGAGGCCAGGCATCGCCTCGGCGAGCGGCGCCGGCTGCTGCGCGAGATTGACGAACAGGAAGCCCTCCCAGTTGGTCAGCGCCACGCGGTGCAGCGGATGTTCCGCGACGTCGAAGCCAGCCACCTCGCTCATCGTCGGCACGGCGCGCAGCGCGCCGTCGAGTCCGTAGGTCCAAGCGTGATACGAGCACTGAATCGTCGCACCGAGTGTGCCGGATGCCTGCCGACACAGTTTGCTGCCGCGGTGCCGGCAATGATTGTGGAACGCGCGAATCTCGCCCGCGCTGTCGCGCAAGACGATCACGCTTTCGCGTTCGATCTCGAACAGGAAGTAGCTGCCGGGTTGTTCGAGTTGCGATACGTGTCCGGCGAGCAGCCAGGAGCGGAAAAAAATCCGCTCGTGTTCGGCCTTGAAGATGTCGTCCGAGACGAAGTACTCGCGGCCGAGCGTATGCTGACCGAATGCGCTGCGTGTTTTCATGACGCAATCTCGCGGTTCGCGGCCTGCCGTGTCAAGAGTCGCGTGGCGCTGACCCGAACCGTTGGGCGAAGAAGGCGATGATCCCGCCGAACAGCAGCATGGCCAGCATGTTCATGGCGAACGTCGATACCGTGAAATGCGGCGACGATCCCACGCGTGAAAGCGGCATCACCACATAGTTCATGACGAAAAATACCACGACACCATAGGCAAGTCCGGCCGCGATCCAGCGCCGGCGCAGGATCGGCAGGCGCGTGGCCGCGAACACGAAGATGGCCGCGATGACGAGCGACATCGCCCATTGCAGGAGCATGCCCAGCGCCGCGCTGTACGCCCCGCCAGAATACGATGCCTTGCCGAGCGCACCGCGCGCGACAACCTGCAGAATGACGAACGGACTCAGCCAATTGATCAGCGCCGCTGCACCGATGTCCAGCGTGCCGGCGATGAAGCCGCCATAAAGGACCGTAATCAGGTTTTGCCTGGACATGGCTGTCGGTGAAATCTGGATTCGATCGATCGATCGCGATGCGCTGCCCGCCATCGTCAATTTTTCTTTTTGTCTTTTGCGGTCGACGCCGTCTCCGCAGGTTCATCCGGCTTGTAGTCGCCGATGATTCCCTTGACAGGGCAGACGTTGAATACGGGACACTTCCGGCACCCGACGGCAATCGCTACTGGACAGAGAACCATTTTGTCACCTCGTATCGGAAGTTGTATCTGGCATGGGTCGAACGGGCCGCGAGGCGGTTCGTCCGAGAACGCTACCACGCAATGCTACACCCGCAGGGATCGCGTGTTACTTCGCTCCTGTGGCCGACGCAACGCCGACGAGTTTCAGGACGATCCCAGCGTCTGTTTCAATCGGTTTACGGCCTCTGCCGATTCGGCGGCGATGCGACGGCGGATAAACAACCGGTCGAGCAGCGCCGCAAACCAGTTCGGCATTGCATAGACGAACTCGCGCCGAAAGGCCGTGCCTGCAGGAGTCTGCGTCAAGGTGTAGGTAATCGTCCCGCTGCCGCCGGCGGCGACCTTGCCGGCGATCGCCCAGCGCGTCGGCGCCTCGCGTGCGATCACCCGCCAGGTGACCGAGCCGGACCGGCCGGCGACGCGGAAATCCTCGGTCACTTCCTCGCCGACCGCGAGCGAATGATCGGTCGCGCCACGCAAGGCCACCGACGAAGGGTGCCATCGCAGCCAGTGCGCGGGCGTGGTGACGTAGTCGAACACCTCGGCTATGGGTCTGCGGATCGCGGCTTCGGTGATGATGGTGGTCATGGCGGCGACATCGGTAGTTGCCGGGCTTCCATATCCTAGCGTGCGACCATCTGCCTTGCACGGACGGTCGGACCCTTGCCGTGGAGCGCCCGAAGTTGCAGAGCCCGGAATTCTGTGAGACGCTTGACTACTGAACTGTTGTTAAATGGGCCCAACAGTAAGCTTGACTCGGACCAATGCGCTCACGATACATAGATATGGGGATATCGATATGTCACTGTCACGAATGGGTTTGATCAAGATTCTAGGTGGTGTGCTGGTCGTTTCAATGGCTCTGGTTGCAAGTACCGCGTCAGCGGTTCCGCTGTTTCCGCAATGCCCGCCGACCGGGGTCAATACCGGTTGTCAATTCTTGATTACGATTAATCCAGGCGGAAGCCTCAGCGTTGCGCAGGATACGAATGCGCCGAATAATGGCCCCTATGACGGCATTGAAGATACGCTCGTCGGTGTGGTCAATAATTCCGGTGCGCCTGCCAGTTCTTTCACGCTCACCAGCACCGTGGATATTTTTGGCTTTGACCTTGACGGACCCTGCATCGCGCTGGCGCCCTTCGCTACCGGCTGCAGCAGCGATCCCAGCGGATATGGCGGACCGGGTGTGTTTTTCAGCGGTATCAACGGCACATTTACCTCAGGGACGGTTGGCTTCACCCCCGCGCTGGCGAACGGAGCCACGGCGTGGTTTGCCCTTGAAGGCGCACTGACCATAACTCAGATTATCGGACTGCCGCAGGCCGTTTCGGCGCCTGCGCTGTCCGAGTGGGCAATGATTCTGCTCGGCGCTGCTTTTGCGTTGCTCGGCGGATTCATTCTTTCGCGCCGCCGTCGCTCTTAAGTCCGCAGTATTGATCGACTAACCAAGAACCGCATCGTTTGCGATGCGGTTTTCTGCTGGGCGGCTAAAGGCAGGTCAAGGTCGCCGGCGTCAGCCGATGCGTCAGTGTTCCTTCCGCTCCCACGGGCGATTAGACCGACGTCTATCCGGGTTCTTGCGCCGATCTCCCTCGGTCTGGAATCGAATGACTTCGCGACGGTCATCGCCTGAGCGGCGTTGACCGCGACGGCGATCGGCCACGCGCTCGTAATGGCAGCGGCAGGCGGCGCGACTGCAGCCCGGCAATGGAAGAGGCGGCGCGCTTGCCGCTTCGAAAGTCTTGCCGGCTTGATATCGCGCGAGATCGCAAGCGATTGCCATATCGGGCACGTGCAGGGTGGCCATCGTCCGATCGCGTCTGGCAGCGGGAAGCGGAGTATGCCGTTCCGTCATCCGCGGCGGCTCCACGCTGCGCTCGCCGGAGTTGCGCACCCGCAGTATCACGAATATCGCTCCGAGGATCGCTACGATCACGACTATCGACGTCATGTTCTCTCCGGACTCGCGGATCTGCTGTAGCGCGAATGTGTAGCAGAAAAGAGCGCCGCGAGCCAGTGATGGCCCTTTGCCAAGGCGCCAGCGCCAGGCGCCCGAGCCTGCATCAGTTTGGCGACGTCGCTCCGGCTTTTGTATCCCGCGCCGTGTCGGGCGCGCCCGCAACGACCGATGATTTCGCGCTCTTCGCGGCGCCGATCGAATTACTCACCGTCCACGGCGTTCCATCGGCTTGCAAATAAAGCTTCTGCATTTCGTCGAGGTGGAACGGCCGCGACCCGATGCGGCCGAAGACGGCGATCTGGTTGCCGGACTCGTCGACGGCGCGATCGCGTTCGAGACCGCGCGAGAGCGACAGCGCCGCGTTCTTCGTCGGATACCACGCGATCAGTTGCGGTTTCGGATCGGGGCTGAACCCATAAAATTTCGGCTGCGATTCAGGGCTCGTCAGTTGCAGCACCTTGAGACCGTTCCTGCCATCGGCGACATAGGCGAACAATGAAGCATTGGTCGTGCCGACGACGATGTCGCGCGCGTCGTTGATTTTCCCGTCGGCATTGAACATCTGATAGACGAAGGGTTTCTCGGGATTGGTCACATCGACGATCGCGATGCCGTCGGCGCCGTCGGCGACATAGGCATAGGTGCGCGCGACATGCACCTTGTGCGCATCGCGCAGCGCGACGTGGGCGATGTCGCGCGGGGTTTCCGGCCGCGTGATGTCGATGACATGCAGGCCATCCTTGGTCGTGGCGAACAGATAGCGGAACTGCACCTGGGCTGCGCGCGGCTCGGCTACGCCCACAATCGCCAGAAGCCGCGGCTTCAGCGGATCATGCATGTCGAGCGCGACGATGCCGGCGTCGGCCGACACATAAAACGTGTCGCCGGCGATCGCGATATGGCGCGCGCCCTTGAGCACGCCGCCTTCGTTCCAGGTCAGATCGCGCTTGAGGAAATTGTTGCGCGGTTCGCGGTCGTTCAGCGTGGTGATGTCGGTGAGGATCAGGCCTTCTTCCGCATCGGTGATGTAGGCGTAGCGGTAGATCGGATGCATGAGCTGTTCCTGATTCGCGCCCTGCATCAGCTCGCTCTGGTTGCGCGTCGGATCGACCGGCTGCGTTGTCGCCAGCACGACGCAAGTCGCGTTCTTCGAGGCGATATGCGTGTCCTGGCCGAGCGGCGAGAACGGTGCAGTGACGAGTTTTTCGGAGAAACCCTTGTTGCCGACGCTGGCGACGTCGTAAACGCGCATGCCCTTCGCGCCTTCGGCGACGTAGAGATATTCGCCGCGCAACTGGATGCATTGCGCATCGCCGGCCTTGTGCTCGTGCGCGGTCTGCAATTGCTGACCACGATCCTGATGTTGTTTGTACCAATCCGGATAGGCGTACCTATGCAGATAGCTGCCGATCACCGCCTGCGGTTCGTCCCACTCGGTAACCTGCACCGCGCCGACGCCACCGGCTTCGCCGACCCATGCGTGGTAGCCGATAAAGTCGATGAACTTGGTGCCGAACAACAGCAACTGCGCCATGATCGCATTGTTGTCGTTGGCCTTGGCCAGATGGCAGTCCTCGCAGTCCTTGGTCTCGGTCTTGCGCTCGGTGTGCGGGTAGTGCGGCGCGAACGCCTGCGAGGAAAAGCCGGCCGCGGAAATCGGCGGTTGCTGGATGTATATTTTTTCCCTGTTTATGTTCGTGGAGGACAAGACCAGGGCCGAGGACGAACGCACCGGCGCGATCTTGTGATCCTTGATCTCGCCGTGCACGCCGAGCATGAACATGTCGTCGCGCGCGACCTGCGGGTTGTAGGTCGCGAAGTTGCGCGTCTCGCCACCTTCGTATTTGTGCCGCTCGGTCTTCCAGTTCGCCTGGATCGGCAGATGACAGCCGCCGCAACTCGTCGTCCATGAGGTGTGGCAGGTGTAACAGGTCATCTTGTCTTCATTGTGCGCGCGCTGTTCTTTCGGCACGTCGGCGCCCCAATGCTGGGTCGACGGATCCGTGGCCATCGCGTGCGCGCGTGTCGCCTTGGCGTTGTACTTGGGCGACTTCGGATCGGCGGTGTCCTTGACCAGCGACATCGTCCACTCCAGGCCCGGCGTGACCGCCGAGCGCTGTATCAGTTTGCCGTCGATCCATTCGAAACGTTTCTTGCCGTCCGCATTGCGGATCAAGAGGAAATCCTTGCCGTAGGGCGAGGCGGCCGGGCCCGAGGTTTTCAGCGTCGGCAGCTTGTCGACCGTGCCGTGGCAGTCCTGGCATTGGACTTCCACCGCGCCCATGACTTCGGCTTTCATGTATCCGTCGCCGTGCGCATCCTGCGCGAAATGGCAGTCCACGCATTGCATGCCGGCATCGACATGGATCGATTGCAGGTGCACGGCTTTCTTCCATTTGTCCGGATCGTTGTCGGCGACGATCTGCTTGTCCTTGTCGAGCAAGTCGCCTTTGCGATCGCGCGCGTAGACGCCGCGGAAATTCCAGCCGTGGCCGTGGTAGTCGGCGAACTGTGTGTCTTTCAGTTGCGGATTGAGCAGCGATACGTCTTTCAGGAAGTCCACGTCGCCCCACTTGCCGCGGATCGCCGCCTCCTCGGGATTGCGCTCGAGAATCTTGTGCTGCTCCTCATCGGTCGGATATTTCTGCTGTGCAGGCCACATCGACGGCGCGTCGGACTCGTAGTCCCACATGGTGTAGCCGAGCATCGTGTTGATGAACATGTTCGGCTGATGCATGTGGCAGATCATGCACTGGCTGGTCGGAATCTGGCGCGTGAACTCGTGCTTGAGCGGGTGGCCGGATTCGTTCTTCGGTATCGTCGGATCGACCTGCTGCGAAGTGCCGGTGTTGCCGAACTTCGCGTAAATCGCCGAATGATAAGGATCGCGATCATTGGCATAGATCACGTGGCAGGCCGAGCAGCCGGACGAGCGGTAGTCACCCGGATTGTCGTTGGTGCCGGGCATCCAGATGAACGGATCGTTGAGTCGCGTCTTGACGAGGTTCAACACCGGGATGGCTACACGCTGACCGGTGCCGGGACCGCGATTGGATTGCTTCAGATCGGGTCGGCCGGGTTCCTCCAGACGCTGGATCAGACCGGCCTCGTCCGGCAGGCCGATTTCCGGGAATACGGTGCCGATATTGCGCCCGCCGCGCTCGAACACGCGGAAGACGTCGGCGGGCGGCGTCGTTTCCCAGGTTGGCATCGGCTGGAGTTTCGGCAGGATGCCGTGTTTCTGCATGTTCGCATCCGGCTCGATCTGGCTGTCGGTGGTTGCGCCGACGCCATCGTGTGTATAAGCCTCGCCGAGTACCGAATGCTTGTAGGGCAGAATTCCATTGTTGTACGCGGCCGCACCCCAGAACATCGCGGCATTGGCCATCAGGCTCTTCTGATTGGCCTGAATCGCCGGCAGGTGACAAGCGCCGCAGGCCTCGGTCGCGGCGCGCAGGTCGCCCGGATTGATGAAGCGCACGAATTCGGGCGCTTCCTTCAGCCACTGCGTATAGCTGCGCTGCGGGTGCGCGCTGGTCGCCCAGTTCTGCGGATAACGCGGCAACACATGCGCTTTGTCCATGCTCGCGCGGTATTCGCTCGACCAGTCGCGCGCATCGTGGTGATCGTCCGCGGAGTAGGCGTTGCCTGGCGGCGCAACGACGTTCGCATCGCCGCCGTGGCAATCGGTGCAGCCGAGCACGACCGCCTCGTTCGCATGCATGGTCTTGCGATCGGACTTGGTGTGGCAGGACACGCAGCCCGCGGATTTCCGGTGCGCGTCGTCCCAAGTCTGGAACGCGGGCGCAGCGGGCGCTGCGGTGTAGGTGCGCTCGACGGGTTTTTCTTCTTCGCTGGCATTTACCGGATGACAGAGTAGCGATACAAGACACAATGCCGTCATCCCGGCGAAAGCCGGGATCCAGCTCTTGCTCCTGTAAGCGTCAAAAGAAAAAACTGGATTACAAACTGCATCCGCAGTTTGCCCTTCGGGCCATCCGCTGCGCGGATGTTCGCTCCGGCATCCTGCCTTCGCAGTCCAGCTTTCGCTGGAATGACGAGCAGTGATGACCCATTTCGCATTCGTCATGGCTGCGTTCTCAATAGGTCACAATCACGTTGGCCAGCACGGAGTAGTAGACCGAGTGATCCGTGCCGTAAAGGCTCTTGAAACCGGATCCCGGCAACAGTGCCGCGCCTGAAAGGCGCACGACGATGTTCTGCGTGAAGAACGGCCGATAGATCCACGCGACCGAGGCGTCGGTGCCGATGTTGCGACCGATATTGGCCTGCTGACGCAGCGCTTCCAGCGTCGCCGTGTTGTCGAACCACAGCTCGTTGAGATTACCGGATACGCGCGAGGTGGGTGTCAGGTCGAAGTCGGCGCCGAGGCCGATCAGACGCAGGCCAGGATTGTCGAAATTCGACTGGCCCTGTTCCTTGGACGTGCGCAGGTCCGGCAGCATGCCGTTCGGTTGCACGAGGGCCACGCCACCGCCGCCGATCAGCGGAATGCCCTGGCTGATCCAGTAGCTGGTGTCGGCGCCGGCAAAAATCGGATTTTCGAAGATCGCATCGAAGCCGGTGGAGCGGTTGTCGTAGGCGTTCTTGTCGCCACTCGCGTAGGCGCCGGACAGGCGCACGCGAATCCAGTCGAAGTCCATCGACGCTTCGGCGGCGAGGAAGCCGGCACGGATGCTAGTGGATTCTTCCACAAATATACCGTGCGACTGGTGGCCGATGGCGTAGTAGGCCGATGCGGTCAGGTTGACGCGGCCGATGTGGCCGTCGCCGTTGTAACCGAGATAGGTGACGTCATAACTGCGCGGCAGTTGCAGGCCGATCGCCGCGGGCCGCTCGATGAAGCCGTTGGAGTCATAGAAACGGCCGTCGCTGTTGTGGTTGAAGACGACGGTCGCCTGCGAGGTGAAGCCGGTCCACGGGAAATCCTGGCGATACACGTTGCCGAGCAGGATGTCGTCGTGGCGTGGCGACCTGGTGATGTCGTTCAGTCCGGAATTGAGATCTTTTTCCAGGCGGCGGAAATAGGCGAAGTTGTATTGCCAGCGGTTGTTGTCGCGGTCGCCGAACAGACGGATGCCCGGCTCGCTGTCCTGAAACAGGAAGCCGCGAAAATCGGTGGAAAACGGCTGGATGCCGACGCGCAGACTGTCGAAATCGTAGCGCGAATCCAGATCGCGCAAATGCTTGTCGACCCACAGTTCCTGCACGCCGATAAAGCCGTCGTCGCGATCGGTACCGAGGCGCGGATCGATCTGCAGTGCGCGCGCCTCGTCGGTGTTCACGCGGTTGTAGTTGAACGCGAGCGTCGCCTTGTATTCGATCTCGGGCGGTTTGAATGTGGTATCGCCCTTGTAATAGTCCGCGCTGGCGATGAAGTTCTGCACGAAAGCGGACTGACCGATATGGCCGAGCACATCAAGCTCGCCGGCGCGGCCGGTGCCCTGCGGACCGACCGGCGTCGGCACGCTCTGCGCTTTCAGAAAGCTGTCGGAGATAAAGCTCAGAGCGAGAAAATGATCCTTGCCGTCGATCGGCTTGTCGCCCTTGAGCACGTTCTGGTTGTACGGGTCGCTCAGCGGAAACTTGAAGCCGAGGGTCTCCATGATGCGCCAGCGATCCGGCACCGGCAGAAACGCACCGGCCTGATCGACCGGCGCCGGCGCCACGCCGTCGGGATTCTGTATTGTGAATTCCGGCAGCGGCTCGTAGGGATGGCCCGGACGCCGACGCGGAATCTGCGACGTGTAAGGGTCGTAGGTCGGTGCAGGCAGCACGCCGATCAACTCCAGCCAGTCCGTCGCCAATTGAGCGCTCTGTTGCGCTTGAATATTTCCCATTGTGGAAAATGTGGCAATGCCGGCGAGCAGGGCGGCGTGATGGATGCGTTGCTGGCGGGTTGACGAACGCATGTCACTTGCCCTCGCAGACGTTGGCGTCGTTGCTGTCGAGGAATGGTGCCTGCGGACATTCGACGTAGCGCAGATGGCTTCCCTGCGGCGCGAGCTGGTCCGCGCGCATCGCTGCTGGCGCGTTGGCGATCTTGCCGCCCAGCGCGACGCCGGCGTTGTACAGGCCAAGAAAGCTGACCATGTCGTCCTGATCCACACCGTCTCCGGAGACGCCGATGCCGCCGACGAGGACGCTGCCGCGATAGATCGGCACACTGCCGGGGAAGATCTGGATGCCGTTCGGCAGGCGCGGTATACCCGTACAGTTTTGCGCGACGTCGCCGAGCGCGGGTAACGTCGTGCCGTTGAGCGACACGCTGAAATGATTCACCGGCGCAGGCAGCGGCACGTTTTGCAGATAGAACGCCAGATGCAGCGCAAGGCGGTTGTAAACCAGATCCAGCTGTTGGCCGTCCTTGAACGGGCTCCATTGTGCCGGCGGAAAACTGAAAGGTCCGGGCGGATTGCCGTCGACGCCGTCCGGGTAGAACGGTCGCGCCAGATTGCCACCGGCGCGGTCGGTGAACGCAATCGCGCCATCGCCGAGCGCATTAGGCAACCCGAGAAAGCTGCGCACGCGAGTCACGTAATCGCTCAGATGACTGACTGCAACCGTAGTGAGCGAAACAGTTCCAGCGCCGGCGTCCACTGCATCGGAAAGATAATCGGCGGCGGCTATCGTCATGAGTGGCGTCGGCGCTATGGCTGCCGCGAGATCGCCAGCCGCGTAGGCGCCGGAATTGAAGGCGGCGGTGCGCGCCTTCTGCAGCGAAACATCCGTGCCGAACACCGGCGCGTCGCGCGTGCGTGCGATCGCGAGCGCGACGCCGTTGGTGTCGACGATCGAAACGGACACGCGTGCCTGGCTGCCGAGCGGATTGCGAATCTGAGCGCGCGCGCGATTGGCGATCGTGAGCGCCTGTTGCATCAGCGTTTGCACTTCGGCCGTTGTCAGCGCATTGCTACCGTCGGTCCCCGCAATCGGCGGATAGCGGTTGTTGCCGCTGCCGTCGTCGAGCACAAAGGCATCGAGTCCGGGATACAGGCCTGTATCCGGGCGGATGCCGGAGCTTGTCTGCCCGAATGCAGTGCCCGCCAGAATCGCAGTGCCGTCGTGATAACCCGGCACTCGCATCAGCGTGCCGGTCAGTGCGGAATAGGGTGGCGCGCTCGCTGGCGAAACTGCAAGGCCTGCGTATTCCACGTCGGAAAAACGCAGCGTGATGCCGCCGGCGGTGATCGTGTCGGCGCGGCGATCGGTCGGCGCACCGTAGCCATAGGTGCCGGCCATCGCGATGAATTCGTCGATGTTGCGGTCCTTGTCCTCGACATTCGCGTCCAGGCCATAGATGCCGTCGGCGCTCACGCCGATCCCGCCGACCGGGGTTCCACTTTTATACAATGGGAAACCGCCCGGATCGGCAGACAATCCGAGCGGCGACCGGTGCGGCCCCGCGCCGACACCGGCGCTGAAGCGGCGGGAGAGGTCGGAGCAGGGCAGTTGCGAAAACTGCACGCCGAACAGTGGTCCCGCGGGCGTACCCAGGTCGCCCGGATTGAAATGCTCCTGCACGATCTGACTTGCGGTGCGCGTAGTGAACGCATTGCCTTCGGACGACAGATAGGCGCCAGTCACGGCCTTGGCGATCGCAGCAAGCTCGCTGGGTACTTGCAGGTTTTCCAGGCCGCCGCTCACGCCGCGCTGCGAGGTTATGGTTGTCAGCGGCGGCGCACCCGTCATCTTGTAGACGGCGAGCACATTGCCGACACGATCGATTACCGCGATGACTGCGGGCTTGCCCTGCGCTTGCGCTTCGGCGGCCGCTTGCGCGATCACCGTCTGCACATCGGCCTGGGTGAGGAAGGACGAGGCGTTCGCGCACGAACCCGTGCAGCCGGAATCGGGTGTCGTTTGCGGCGGGGGTGGCGAGGTACCCACGGAGCTGCCCGAATTGCTGCCGCCACTGCACGCGCCCAGCGTCAGCGAAGTGGCGAAGAACAACCAGAGCAGTCGTGCATTCCGCATCGCATCTCCCTCCGAACGCGAATCGAATGTAGCCATCCGCACTGTAGCTGTCCGCTGCGGCTGCCTTCCCCGAGATTGATGATAACGCAGCCGCTGCGCGTTGGGTGTGCTGCAATGCCGCGCGGCCCATAACGCACCACGAATACCCTCGCCTGTGCTTGTACCTGCGAAAATCGGCGCCTGGTGGTATCGTTCGGCGTCGCCCGAAGCGTTGCAACGATGACTGAGCCGATCCCGCATGAAGACCATTTGATCTGGATTGATCTGGAAATGACCGGACTCGATACCGATCAGGATTCGATTCTCGAAATAGCTACCGTAATAACCGATAAGTCATTGAATATTATGGCTGATGGCCCCGAGTTTGCCATCGCCCATCCACTTGAGCGGCTGCAAGCAATGGACGAATGGAATCGCCATCAGCACGGCAAGAGCGGACTGTGGCAACGGGTACTCGACTCGACCGTGGACATCGCGACGGCCGAGGCCGCAACGATGGATTTCCTCACGCGCTGGGTCCCGGCTGGCAAGTCGCCGATGTGCGGCAACTCCATCTGTCAGGATCGCCGCTTCCTGCACCGGCTGATGCCGCGCATGGAGCGTTTTTTCCACTATCGAAACCTCGACGTGTCGACGCTCAAGGAGCTCGCGCGGCGCTGGGCGCCGGAGGTGTACAAGGGCTTCAACAAGGAATCCACGCATACCGCGCTGTCGGATGTGCGCGACTCGATCGAGGAATTGCGCTACTACCGCCGTTTCATGGGCGTGCTTGCGGGCGAGGGGTGAAGGGCTGCGGAAGTGTGTGGGCAGGAGCTTCGGGCCAGCCTCCGGCTATCCAAGATCCGCTCCGGATGATTTTGTCGAACCCCCGTGACTTTGGGTTCGTACAGCAACCCATGACGATCAGACACAAAAAATGCGCATAAAAAATGGGGCCAATGGCCCCACTGTGTCTGGCGGAGAGGGTGGGATTCGAACCCACGGTACGTTCACACGTACGCCTGATTTCGAGTCAGGTACAATCGACCACTCTGCCACCTCTCCAGAAGATGCGTCGATCGGTCGATCGAAGGCCGCGCATGATACGGGCGACGCGGGCAAGTTACAACTTTGCCTGACGCCGCAGCGCGAAGGCTGAGTCTCGGGACGGGACGGGTCATCTCACCCTGACCAAGTTCGCTAAACTGCGTGCTCTTGTTTCCTTGAGCACGCGCATGACCGAACTTTCCACCCCCATTTCCATCGGCGAGCTGATCGACAAAATCACGATCCTCGAAATCAAGTCCGCGCAGATCCACGACGCCGCCAAGCTCGCCAACGTGCGTACCGAACTTGACCTGCTCAACAGCACTTGGAACGCGCATCCGGCCTCGCGCATCGATATCGACACCGAGCGCGCGCAGTTGAAAGCGGTGAACGAAGCGTTGTGGGATATCGAGGATCGCATCCGCCTCAAGGAAAAAGCGCAGGCGTTCGATGCGGAATTCATCGAACTGGCGCGTTCGGTCTATTTCCGCAACGACGAGCGCGCGGCGGTGAAGCGTGCGATCAACCTCAAGCTGGGCTCGAAGCTTGTGGAAGAGAAGTCGTATCAGGACTACCGAATCCCCAAACCGGTGCGATGACGATATGAGATTCGGAATGATCCTGCTGTTTCTGGTGGCGGCTCTGGCGACACCGCTGGTATCGGCTGCCGATTTTCGTGAATCGGACCGCGACCATGCGTACACCATGCTGCGTGATGTGCGACTCGAGATCGAGCAGAAGTATTTTGATCCGGCTTTCAAGGGGATCGACATGGCTGCCAACGCCGAAGTTGCCAAGACGCGGATCGCGAAGGCAACGTCGATCGGCGAGGCGTTCGCTGCCATCGCCCAGTTCGTATTGGAATTGGATGACTCGCATACATTCTTTGTTCCGCCCTGGCAGACAACCGTGGTTGACTACGGGTGGAGCATGGAAATGGTCGGTGAGACCTGCTACGTGGTGCGCGTAAAACCGGGAAGCGACGCAGCCCGTCAAGGCGTCACGCGAGGCGACGCGGTAAAAACCGTCAATGGCTATCGTCCGACGCGCGAGAGCTTTTGGCGTCTTGAATATCTGTTCCGGATGCTGCGTCCCCAGCCTGGGCTGCATGTGGAGTTGGCGACCTCCAAGGGCGCCGCGCGCGAACTCGATCTGGCGGCCGAGGTGCGTCAGCGAAAGAGGGTCGTGGCGCTCACCGGTGCGGACAGCAGCTGGGATATCGCGCGCATCAACGATGAGCGGGCCAAGGAATCGCGCGAACAGCAACCTGTGACGGTTGAAGTGGGCAAGCAGGTTCTTTTTGTGCGGTTGCCTACGTTTGCCATTGATGAGAGCGCAATCCGCCAGATTTTGCATCGTGCGCACGGTTACGAGACGCTGATTCTTGACCTGCGCGGCAATCGGGGAGGGCCCGTGGTGGCCTTGCAGGCACTCCTCGGCGGTCTCTCTGCAAAGGACGTAGCCATCGGATCCTTGAAGGAGCGCGGGCACACCACGCCGCTCCTCGCCAAGGGTGTTGGAAAAGATGCATTCGCCGGGCGAGTATTTGTGCTGGTCGATGCCGAGTCCGCCTCGGCTTCTGAACTGTTCGCGCGCACGGTGCAACTGATCGAGCGCGGAACCGTGATCGGGGACCGCACCGCGGGCGCAGTGATGACCGCCCAATACAACCCTCTACTCGTGAGTCACGGCGAGAACGTCATCGTTTATGGCGCCCTGGTAACGACAGCCGATGTAATCATGTCCGACGGCGGGCGCCTCGAAAAGAAAGGGGTTACTCCAGATTTCATTGTTCTGCCGACGGCCGAGGATCTGGCGGCAGGTCGCGACCCCGCCTTGGCGCAAGCCTTCAAGTTTGCAGGACAATCGCTGGATGCCGCGGCGGCAGGCGCACTATTGCCAAAGGAATGAGACAATCGGCCGATACGATCATTCCAGGCCGACGTCCGCTGAATTCGCGCGCACCATGCGTCATTCGGGATAAATCATGCCAAATACCCGCCCTACAAACAGCCGAGCGCACGGGCTCGCGCTGACTGCGATCGTCATCGTTCTGTTGCTCGGGTTGCCTTTCACCGTCTGGCTGGATGTGCACAATCTCACCGAGAACGCGCTTCGCCGCCAGGCCGACGACCTGAATTCAGTGATCACGAGCGTGCGCAGTTATTACGCCAAGAATGTCGTCAGCCGCGTGCTCGCGTCGCCCGGGTCGACCAAGGTCACCAACGATTACCAGTCGGTGCCTGGAGCCATTCCGATACCGGCAACGCTTTCTCTCGAACTCGGCAAGGTCATCAGCGAGCAGCAAAAGAGTATCGATTACCGCTTCGTATCGGACTATCCGTTCAAGAATCGGGCGCCGCATGACCTGGACGCGTTCGAGCAGCACGCCCTGACGGCGTTGCGCGCGGAGCCACTCGCGTCGCTGCGCGAGGTGGAGAATTCGCTGTTCAGCGTTCGCGTGCGCGCGGTCGAACCGATCGTCATGGGCGCGGCGTGCGTGGCTTGCCACAACACGCATCCGGAAAGTCCCAAGCAGGACTGGAAGGTCGGCGATGTGCGCGGTATCCAGGAAGTGAGCATCACCCAGCCTTTCGCGGCCAACATCTTCTCGTTCAAGTATCTGCTGATGTATTTCGTCCTGATGGCGGCCACCGCGGCGACGTTCCTTCTGTTGCAGCGGCGTCAGGCCGCACAGATCACCGCGATGAATGGCGAACTTGAGACCGCCAACGATTTCCTCGCCTCGCTGTCGATCAAGATCTCGCGCTATCTCTCACCGCAAATCTACAAGAGCATTTTCAGCGGGCAGCGCGACGTCGTCGTGCATACCGAGCGCAAGAAACTCACGATCTTCTTTTCCGACATCAAGGATTTCACCGCCACCACCGAGCGGTTGCAGCCCGAGCAGATCACGCTGCTGCTCAACGAATATTTCACCGAGATGTCGGCCATCGCGCTGAAGTACGGCGGCACGATCGACAAGTTCGTCGGCGACGCAATGCTGATTTTCTTCGGCGATCTGGAAAGCAAGGGCGAGGCGGAAGACGCGAAAGCCTGCGTGCGCATGGCGATCGAGATGCAGCATCGCGTTGCCGAGCTGAATACCAAATGGCGCAACGAAGGCGTGGAATATCCGTTCCGCGTGCGCATGGGCATCAACACCGGCTTCTGCAATGTCGGCAATTTCGGCAGCGCCGACCGCATGGACTACACGATCATCGGCGCGGAAGCGAATCTGGCGGCGCGGCTGCAACAAATTGCGGAACCTGGACAACTCATGATTCGCTATGAGACGTATGCGCTCGTGCGCGGCATCCTGTCGGCACGTCCGTTGCCGCCGATCACAATGAAGGGCATCAGTCGCGAAATCATTCCGTATGTGGTCGAAGGGCTGCTCGATGCGGCAGGCAAGGCGAGCGCGATTTTCAGCGAGCACACGGCCGGGCTCGATTTTTATCTCGACTCGACGATGGTCGACGCGCGTGAGACCGAGCACATTCGCAGCGTGCTGCAGCGGGCGCTCGAAACACTATCCAGGAGATCGTAAACAGCCGTTCGCAGGGTGAATCCATTCACATGTTGCGTGTATGCGCGGCAAACGCGTCGAAGCGTTCGATCACGGCTTCGGTCTCGATCAGCTCCATCGCGCCCGGATATTCGAGCTTGGTTCCCCAGGGCAGCGCCGCGGCCGGCTTGCCGCGGAACTTGCGCGCGGCGGCATCGTAGCGGTCCACGCACCAGCGCCGCTCGGAGTAGGGGCCCGAGCGCGCGGGGTTGCTCGCCGCGTGCAGACCGAGTACCGGCGTGCCGACCGCGTTGGCCATATGCATCGGACCGGAATCCGGGCTCAGGACCAAGTCTGCGCGGCGCGCCAAGGCGAGGAACTGCTTGAGCGTGTCCTTGCCGATCAGATCCAGCGGTGGACTTTTACACTTTGCCGCAATCGCCGTACCAAAATCACGCTCGAAAGCGCTCGGACCGCCGCAGAGCACAACACGCCAGCCCTGAGTCGCAGCGTGATCCATCATCACTGCGTAGCGCTGTGCCTGCCAGTTGCGCAGCACGTGACTGGAGCAGGGACTGACCAGCAAAGTGCGCGCCTCGCCGGCAAGATGCCGGGCGGCGAAGTCTTCGGCCTCGGGCGGAATCGGTATATCCCAGCGCACTTCGGTCTGGTGCAGACCCAGCGGTTCGAGAAAACTCGCCATCGCATCGAGTACATGTTCGCCGCTGCGTGCGGCGATGCGTCGATTCACGAACAGGCCGTGTAGATCCTTCGCGCGCGCCGCGTCGTAGCCGATGCGCAGCGGCGCATGCACCAGCGCGCTGGCCGCGTTCGCGCGCAGCGCGACCTGCATATGCAGCAAGGCGTCGAAGCGGCGGCCGGTCAGCTGCGCGCGCAGATCGCGAAACCCGCGCCAGCCTGCGCCCTTGTCGAAGACCAGAAATTCCACACCAGGCAGATCGCCGACGAGGCGCGACTCGAGTTTGCCGACGATCCATGTGAGCCTGGTATCCGGCCAGCGCGCCTGCAGGGTGCGGATCATCGGCACCACGTGGGTCACGTCGCCGAGCGCCGAGGTGCGCAGCAGGCACAGCGATTGCGGCGGATGGTCGATGGAAAACTCGGTTTCCGGCATTGGGCTTCGAACTCAGGCTTGTTAGACTGCAACCCTTACAGGGCGGGAGAGGCGGCACTCTGCAACCTCATGGCCAAAGTGGATGCCATCGAGATACGTCAACAGACCACCGGCGACGGCGCGATTCTGTTCGATAACGCGTGCGTGCGACAAGCTGGCGCGTTCGAGGCGGACTGGTTCGAGCCCGGGTATTGGAGCGGGCGCGGCCTTGCGACGACCGAGTCCGCTGGCCGCGGCAGTGTCACCTATGCGCAGACAGCGCATGGCAACTGGGTTCTGCGCCACTACCGCCGCGGCGGCATGGTGGCGCGCGTGATGGGTGACCGCTATCTGTGGAGCGGTGCGCAGCAGACGCGCAGTTTCGCCGAATTCCGGCTGCTTGCCGAGCTTGCGCGGCGCGGCTTGCACGTGCCGCGTCCGGTGGCGGCACGCTACCGCCGCATCGGCGTGCATTACCGTGCCGATCTGATCACGCTGCAGATCGCCGATGCACAGACCCTGGCGCAACGTCTGGTGCGCGAGCCGCTCGATGCGCGCGTCGCGCAGGATGTCGGCACGGCCATTGCGCGCCTGCATGCCGTGGGCGCCGATCACGCCGATCTCAACGCGCATAACGTATTGCTGGATCCGAGCACGGTCTGGGTAGTCGATTTCGATCGCGGCGAGTTGCGTGCGCCGCAGCGCGCCTGGCAGCTTGCCAATCTCGCGCGTCTCAAGCGTTCCCTGCTCAAGCTTGGCGCTGCGCCAGATGGCGAAGCGGCGTTCGAGCGCAGGATCTGGCAGCCCTTGATGGTGGCCTATGAACACGGCCTCGACCACGCTGCTACGAAGACCGCGGGTGCGCACTGATGCAACTGAGCCTGCGTTTTCTCGGTGTCGGCTCGGCGGCAGCGGTCGATCTCGGATCGTCCGGCGCGGTGCTCGAACGCGACGGCGAGCCACTGTTGCTGATCGATTGCGGTCCGGAAACCCTGACCCGTTACCTCGATGTATACAATGCGGCGCCGCGCGCGATCTACATCACGCACACGCATATGGATCATGTCGGCGGACTGGAGCGCCTGTTCTATCGCGCCTATTTCGATCCGGCACTGAAAGGGCATGTGCGCATCTACGCGCATGCGGCTCTGGTGCCGCATCTGCAGGCGCGTGTGGCCGATTATCCGAACGTGCTCGCCGAGGGTGGCGCGAATTTCTGGGATGCATTCCAGCTTGTCGCGCTGTCGCGCGGGTTCTGGCACGCAGGTCTGTGGTTCGACGTATTCGCCACGCGTCATCATTTGCCGATGACGTCGTTTGGGTTCGCCTTGCGCGGCACATTCGCGTGGACCGGCGATACGCGGCCGATTCCGGAAATGCTCGCGCAGTACGCGCGCAGCGGCGAACTGGTGGCTCATGATTGCGGGCTGCAAGGCAATCCTTCGCACACCGGTCTGGATGATCTGGAACGCGAATATCCGCCGGAACTGCGCTCGCGTCTGCTGATCTACCATTACAATAGCGTCGCGGACGCTGCGGCAATCACCGCGCGCGGTTATCGCGTGGCGCGGCGCGATGAGCGCATTGCATTGCCGGCGCCGCATCCCGATATCGTATTGGCGCAAGCAAAGACCTGAGCAGCGATGGGCGGTAATATTCCAGTACAGGTTATCCCGATGCCGCGCGACACATTGTCGCGGCCGCTGCGCGATCTGCGCATCTCGGTCATCGATCGCTGCAATTTCCGTTGTCCGTACTGCATGCCGGAAGACCAGTACGCACAGGACTATGTATTCCTGAGCAAGGACCAGCGCTTGCGCTTTGAGGAGATCGATCGCCTCACGCGCGCGTTCGTCAGCCTCGGCGTGCGCAAGCTGCGTCTGACCGGCGGTGAGCCGCTGCTGCGCCGCGATCTGCCGCAACTGGTGCAGCAGCTGGCGCGGATTCCGCAGGTCGACGATATCGCGATGACCACCAACGGCGTGTTGCTGCCGAAATTCGCCCAAGCCCTGCGCGATGCGGGTCTGCAGCGCCTGACTGTGTCGCTGGATACGCTCGATGCAGAGACCTTTCGCACGCTGTCGGGCGGGCGCGGCGAGGTGAGCGAAGTGCTCGACGGCATCGCCGCTGCCGAGCGCGCCGGTTTTGGTCAGATCAAGCTCAACTGCGTGGTCATGCGCGGCATCAACGACATGCAGGTGTTCGACCTCGTCGAACGTTTTCGCGGCACGCCGCATATCGTGCGCTTCATCGAGTATATGGACGTCGGCACGGTCAACCACTGGGACAACCAGACCGTCGTGCGCAGCGCGGAACTGATCGAGCGCATTGGCACGCGCTGGCCGCTGGCCGGGCTCGAAGCCAACTATCGCGGTGAGGTCGCCGAGCGCTATCGCTTCGTCGATGGCGCAGGCGAGATCGGTTTCATCAGTTCCGTCTCGCAACCGTTCTGCGGCGATTGCGCGCGCGCGCGTCTGTCGGCGGACGGAAAATTGTATACCTGCCTGTTCGCGCGCAGCGGACACGATCTGCGCGGGCCGCTGCGCGACGAAGCCAGCGACGAGGAACTCGCGGCCTTGATTTCATCGCGTTGGCAGCAGCGTGCGGATCGCTACAGTGAACAACGCGCGCAATTGCGCGCGCAGGGCGAGACCCAACATGTGGAAATGTTCGCGGTAGGCGGTTGATGAAAAAGCCTGCCGGTCAAGCAAAGGATTTTGGTTCGTCATTCCGGCGCAAGCCGGAATCCAGCGTGGTTCTTGGACGTAAAGCAAAGTCACTGGATTCCGGCTTGCGCCGGAATGACAAGCAAGAAGCACTGACCCACATCGATGCGCAAAACCGCCCGCGTATGGTCGATGTCGGCAGCAAGGTCGTGACGGCGCGCTGCGCGATAGCACAGGTCATCGTCCGTTTCCCCGCGAAGGTTGCCCGGTCCCTGCGCGCCGGCGGTATGCGCGCGAAGAAAGGTCCGGTGCTCGATACCGCGATCATCGCCGGTACGCTGGCGGTCAAACGCACCCACGAGCTGATTCCGTTCTGCCACCCACTGGCGATCGAGCGCTGTGATTTCGCGATCGAATTCGTTTCCGATAGCGAACTGGCGATACGCTGCGAAGTCGCCGTTTCGCACAAGACCGGCGTCGAGATGGAAGCACTAACCGGCGCCAGCGTCGCGGCGCTCACGGTCTACGATATGTGCAAGGCGCTGTCGCACGAGATCGTGATCGCCGATTTGCGTCTCGTCGAAAAATCCGGCGGCAAGCGTCTGGTGCGCAAGGGCAAAGTGATTGCATGAATTTCAGGGTGCTGTACTTCGCCTCGCTGCGTGATCAGGCCGGTTGCGACGCTGAACGAGTGGACTCCGCAGCAGCCGAAGCGAGTGTGTTGTACGCGGAATTGCGCGCAAGGCACGGCTTCTCATTGGCTCAGGATCGCCTGCGCGTCGCGATCAACGGCGATTTTGCACTTTGGGATCACCCGCTCAGCGACGGTGACGAGATCGTTTTTCTGCCGCCGGTTTCCGGTGGCTGATGGCATGGCAAAACTGCGATGAGCCATTTCTCGCTCGCCGAACGACCGATCGATGTCGCTGGCCTCGCGCGCGAACTGGCGAGTGGCGCAGCTGGCGCGAGCGTGAGTTTCGAAGGCTGGGTACGCGACCACAATGATGGCCGCGCCGTCAGCCGGCTCGATTACCAGGCCTACGCGCCGCTCGCGCAAGCGGAGGGCGAGCGCATCCTGGCCGAGGTGCGCGCGCGTTTTGCGATTGTCGACGCGCGCTGCGCGCATCGCGTCGGCGCGCTGGCCATCGGCGATCTTGCGGTCTGGGTCGGTGTCAGTGCCGCGCACCGCGGCGCGGCATTCGACGCCTGCCGCTTCATCATCGACGAAGTGAAGCGGCGCGTGCCGATCTGGAAGAACGAGCACTATGCCGAGGGCGAGTCGGGTTGGTTGCACCCGGACAACACGCCGGTCGAGTGAGTCCCTCACATTGGCTGTTCCGTTTGTCCGGATTTGCTTGTTTGGGGTTGCGGTGTCCTGTATTCTGCGCGACCCCTCAAGGGTGCGGAGAGGTGTCCGAGCGCTTGAAGGAGCACGCCTGGAAAGTGTGTAAGCGGCTTATACCCGCTTCGCGGGTTCGACAAATTCGTCCGGAACGAATTGGACAGCCGAAGGCTGGCCCTGAGCGAAAGCGAGGGGCGACTCGCAAGGACGCGACGAGCAATCCCGCATGGACGTCGGGCAGCAAGATGGTTTTTGTGTGTGGAGAGGTGTCCGAGCGGTTGAAGGAGCACGCCTGGAAAGTGTGTAAGCGGCTTATACCCGCTTCGCGGGTTCGAATCCCGCTCTCTCCGCCAGTTTCAATGGCGGTCCCGTTGGTTCTCTCGCGACGATAGTTTGCAAACCCCGCCAGGGCCGGAAGGCAGCAACGGTAGTGAATGATTCGGGTGCCGGGATGTAGCTGGCGGGACTGCCACCTATCAAGTCGTGCGGTTTGGCGCCGTCATTCCAGCGCAAGCTGGAATCCAGTTCTTCCCACCAGGTGATGAAGGCTGGATCAAGAACTGGATCCCGGCTTGCGCCAGGATGACGAACTGAAAAATTCAGATGTCAACCGCTGGCCCCTGACTGCGCAACTTGAGACAATCCCATCTTGTCCTCATGACTTCTGCTCCCATCTCCTGACGCATGTCCTATCAAGTCCTCGCACGCAAATGGCGGCCGAAGCGGTTTTCCGAACTGGTCGGACAGGAACACGTCGTTCGCGCGCTGTCCAATGCGCTCGATACGCAACGCATGCACCATGCGTTTCTGTTCACCGGCACGCGTGGTGTCGGCAAGACGACCATCGCGCGCATCTTCGCCAAGTCGCTGAATTGCGAACGCGGCGAGTCGTCGAATCCGTGTGGTGAATGCAGCGCCTGCGTCGACATCGATGCAGGACGCTTCATGGACATGATCGAGATCGACGCAGCCAGCAATACCGGCGTCGACGATGTGCGCGAGGTGATCGAGAACGCGCAGTACTCGCCGTCGCGCGGTCGTTTCAAGGTGTATCTGATCGACGAAGTGCACATGCTCAGCAAGTCGGCGTTCAACGCATTGTTGAAGACGCTGGAAGAGCCGCCGCCGCATGTGAAGTTTCTGCTGGCGACCACCGATCCGCAGAAGCTGCCGGTGACGGTGTTGTCGCGCTGCCTCAAGTTCAACCTGAAGCGACTGCTGCCCGAACAGATCAACGGCCAGATGCGGCGCATTCTCGATGCGGAGAAGATTGCATTCGAAGCCGAGGCACTGACCGAACTCGCACGCGGCGCAGACGGTTCGCTGCGCGATGGCTTGTCCCTGCTCGATCAGGCGATCGCCTACGGCGCAGGCGCGGTGCGCGCGACGGAAGTGCGCGCGATGCTCGGCACGATCGAGCGCGGTCAAGTGCATGCGCTGTTGCATGCCGTGCATTCCGGCGACGGCGCAAAGCTCATGGCCGAGGTCGATCGGCTGGCGGAATTTTCCCCGGATTTTGCCGGCGTGCTCGACGAACTCGCCGGAGCTTTGCATCGCGTGCAGCTGAAACAATTGGTCGGTGATTACGTCTCGGCCGAAGAATCCGGCGACTCCGGCATCGATGCACTTGCAGCGGCACTCTCGCCCGAAGAAACCCAACTTTATTATCAACTCGCCATCATCGGACGCCGCGATCTGCCGTTGGCGCCGACGACACGCGCCGGGTTTGAAATGACGCTGATGCGCATGCTCGCGTTTCGTCCGGCCGCAGCGAATGAACGGCCCGCGATGCCGGCACGTGTTGCCCAGACACCAAGCCCAGTGCGCGCTGCGGCTCCCGCGACGACGCAAGCTACGATCGTGCAATCGCCGCCGGTTGCGGCCGAGTCGACGGGTTCCAAATCATCCTCGCGTGCCGGCGTAACTGAGTCGCGCCCCGCAAACGAAACGCCTATTGCAACGAACGGAACGTCGAATGCGTCGATTCCAGCTGCGCCGCCTGCGGTGCTCGTGGATACCGGCGACTGGAGCGGCTTGATCGAAGCGGCGGGTTTGAAGGGCCCGGTGGGCCAACTCGCCCTGCACAGCACGCTGATTGCGATCGAGCAGCACGTGGTGCGCCTTGCATTGAAGCCGCAGCACGAGCATTTCAATGCGCCGACCCTGGTCGCGACGATGGAAGAGAAGCTCGGCATGGTGCTCGGGCGCGCGCTGAAAGTGCGCTTCGAAAAATCCGCCACCGCGCAGTCGCCGGAAGCGCCTGCGGAAATCGCCGGGCGTGAGCGCTCGGCGCGGCAGCAGGCGACCGAGCAGGCGATGAGCGACGATCCCATCGTGCAGGCGCTGATCCGCGATTTCGATGCGCGGCTGATTCCCGAATCGGTACGACCGAACAAGTAGCGATGCTTGAAAAGCGGATTGGCCGCAAAGAGCGCAAAGGACGCAAAATCAGAAAATACTCCGCGCTCTTTGCGGCTAGTTGTTTTGACACAACATTTCACGAGGAACCGATCATGCGCGGACCGATGGCGCAACTGATGCAGCAGGCGCAGCGCATGCAGGAGAACCTGAAGCGCGCGCAGGAAGAAATCGCCAGGATCGAAGTGACCGGCCAATCCGGCGGCGGCGTGGTCAGCGTGGTCATGAACGGCCGCCATGAAGTGCGCCGCGTCGCGATCGACCGCAAGCTGCTGACCGACGATGTGGAAATGACCGAAGACCTGATCGCCGCTGCGTTCAACGATGCAGTGAACAAGGTCGCCGCCGCGAGTCAGGCGCAGATGAGCGAAGTCGCTGGTGGGATGAATCTGCCACCCGATTTTAAGTTGCCGTTCTAGCAGATGGTGTAAGCGGTCAGTGGTAAGCGGAAAGATCAACTCGCGCAATCTATCGCTGACCTCCAAGCCGCCAACCGCTCACCGCTGACTTCTTCCAATCCCATGTCCTCATCGCCCCTGTTGAACGACCTGATCGACGCGCTGCGCTGCCTGCCCGGCGTAGGCGCAAAGACCGCCCAGCGCATGGCGTTTCATGTGCTCGAACGCGATCGTGCCGGTGCAAAAAAGCTCGCGGACAGACTGGCGACGGCGGTCGAGCGCATCGGCAACTGCTCGCGCTGCCGCACCTTCAGCGAAGATCCCATCTGCGCGCTATGCGCCAATCCGCAGCGTGATGCGCAGCTACTGTGCGTGGTCGAAACGCCGGTCGATCAACTCGCGGTGGAACAGGCGACCGGCTATCGCGGACGCTATTTCGTGCTGCTCGGCCGACTGTCGCCGCTCGATGGCATGGGACCAAAGGAACTTGGCCTGGATCTGCTCGCGGCGCGGCTGGCGGAAAACGAAGTGCACGAATTGATCGTGGCGACCAATCCGACCGTCGAAGGCGAAGCGACTGCGCATTTGCTCACGCAGATCGCGCGTCAGGCGAACGTGCGCGCCACGCGCCTTGCGCACGGCGTGCCGCTCGGCGGCGAACTCGAATTCATCGATCGCGGCACGCTCGCGCATGCATTCGCCGGCAGGCAGCTATTGAGCGACTGATTTCTCGTTGAAGCGCAGGAGAGGGATATGGGCGACACGTTGTTCGGCAAGATCATCCGCCGCGAAATTCCCGCCGATATCGTCTACGAGGACGACGACGTGCTGGCGTTCCGCGACATCAATCCGCAGGCGCCGGTGCATGTGTTGTTCATTCCGAAAAAAGCGTTCGCAACCCTGAACGATCTCGGCGCCGCGGACGCGGCTGTTATCGGCAAGTTATTCCTCGCCGCAATGGGCTGGGCGAAAGCACAGGGCTTCGCCGACAACGGCTATCGCCTGGTGATGAATTGCAACAAGGATGGCGGACAGACCGTGTACCACATCCATCTGCACTTGCTTGCAGGCAGGCAGATGCATTGGCCGCCCGGATAACTCCACGATCGCTGCGACGGAACTATGCCGATGCGGGTCCGCTTTCAGCGCGCGGTTGGCACCGCAGGTGGGGCCAGAATCGGACCACCGTCGCCTGGGCGCGATGCGTCGAAGGAGCGTGGCCCTCTAGTCCAGGCGTAAGCCGTTTCGACATTGAGTGTGGGTAGGGAAATAAAGCACTTGTCCCCGAGCTTCACACGCGCGCTACCCGAATAGTCGGCATTGGCTTCTGTTTCGGCCACGCTCGGTCGGTGACGAGAATTGCAGTCAGCGGACTCCACTTCATACGTGTACGCGGATGCAATCGCTCCGGTGAGGGATACTTCTCTGCCGTTGTAGTAGGTATTGCGGTCGGCTGTTGGCGTTCCGCATGCAAGAAATCTGGGTATGCCGGCGCTATGCCGCAAAATGATGGAAGCTGAGTCGATCGGTTGCATCGTTACAGGCTGTAACGGAAAGGCGGCAATTTCCAGACATGCTCCGGCGTCGGTCCCACGCGAGCCGACGATGATTCCTCCCCAGCGCACATGCGAGTCCGCGAATCTGTTGGTGGCAGCTTGCATGGGCGTTATGTCTGCGAAGTCGCCACGCAATTGAGGTGGCGTGGTCGCGCATGCGCAAAGCACCGAGGTGGACGCGAAAGCGAAAATCCTGATCGAGTTGCGCATGGCGAATCCTCCAGCGACCGGTTTGTGAGTTCCCACGGCGTTGCAAGCGAGCCGTGGCATGCGCAATCGATTACACGATCACCAGCGGCGCCAGCCGTAGTAACCGCCCCAACCCCAGCCCGGGCCCCAGAATGGGTCGTACGCCCGCGGGCCCCAGAACGGATCGTAGTAGCCAGCTGGGTAAGCGGCGCGCTTGGGCCACATGTAGATCTCATCGGCGTCCACTTTTGCAAATGTATAATCGTACTGGCCGACCTTGTGCTTCTCGCTGCCGCTGATCGCGCCGACTACGGTGATATCGCGACCTTTGTCGTACACGGCCGGGTCGAAGAAACCCTGCTTGCAGGCGATAAAGCGACCGTCGCTGTGGTCGCGTCGGTTCGGGCGCGCGTCGGCGTAGAGTTCGCGCGAGAGGATTTCGAAGCAGGTCGCATTCGGGCGCGGCTCGACCCTGATGATCTCACCGCCCCAGCGCACGCGCTGGCCGCTGGCAGCCTGACCTGCCGCCTGCTGTGGCGTCACCGGCGTGAAGTTGTCGCCCGCGAGCGGCGCGGGAACCGTGGCGCAGCCAGCGAGCAGGGCCGTGGCGGCAATGGCCAGTGTCGAAGCGATGGCTGTCGTGATGTGGCGCATGGCGAATCTCCGAATCTATGTATGTAGACGAATCTGCGACTCGTTGCGTTGCATTCTAATCCCGCGCAAAGGCAGGCAAGCTGTAAAAATTTGCAAAGGATCAGGATCGATTCAGGCGCGTGGCTGCTCCAGGTTCAGATTCGCGGCGCAGGCATCCGGCGCACCGCGCGCGCAAAGGCGGCAATGGCCTCGCCCGATGGAAACGCACTGGCGTAGCGCAGGCTGACATAGTCGCTCAACAAGGCCTGTGCCGAGCCGTGACGCGCAGCGCGCGCGGCGTAGTCGCGCGGGCCTTCGGCAGGCGCGCGCACCGCACCGGCGCGCGCGAGTTTGCGGCACAGCATGTCGTAGGCCGCATCCAGTGGGTCGAGTCGGCGGCGCGGCTGGCGCATCACCCACAGAGCGATCAGGCACAGCAGCACGCTGCTCGATCCGATCAGCGCCCAGATCAGGGTCGCGTAGTCGGCCTTGTCGACGCCGAACGGGGTGAGCAGGCTTTGCTGACGCAGCGCATTGAACTGCACGACGATGCTGTTCCAGCCGCGATTGATCAGATCGAACTGGTTGCGCACGCCCACGATCCAGTCGCTCTGATACCAGCGCGCGCCCGCGCCGGCGGCCGCAGCCCGCGCGCCGAGTTCGATGCGCTGCGGACTCACCGAAGCGGTCGGATCGATGCGCGTCCAGCCCTTGCCGTCGAGCCAGATTTCGGCCCAGGCATGCGCATCGGACTGGCGCACGATGAGATAGTCGCCGACTGCATTGAAATAGCCGCCGAGGTAGCCGGTGACGACACGCGCTGGAATCCCGGCCGCGCGCATCAGGAACACGAACGCCGCGGCATAGTGTTCGCAGAAGCCGCGCCGGGTCGAAATCAGGAAGTCGTCGATCGAATCGCGGCCTAGTGGTGGTGGCGACAAGGTATAAAAAAATGCGTTGTGAAAAAGATCCAGCGCGGCGCGCACGATCGCGTCGTCGTTGCCGAGGTCGCGTCGCCAGCCTTGCGCAAGCTCGACGCTGCGTGGGTCGAAACCATCCGGCAGGGCGAGCGCGGCGTTGCGCTGTGCCGCATTCAATTTCGCGCCAAACCGGTAATGCAGGATTGAGCTGGCGCGATAACGCAGCAGTTCGTTGACCGGGCGCCGGCGCATCAGCGTCATGTCGTTGCCGCGCAACGCGTCAGCCGGCGCATCGAGCGGCAGGTCCAGCGCGAACAGCCAGGGTTTGTCGGTGGGTTCGAGCGTGACTTCGTAGCGTGTGGTCGTGGCGCCGCCCGGGTCCGGATTCGGACGGGCCACGCCGGCATCGCGCCGCTTCCACGTCGTGCCGTCGAAATCGGTCAGCACCGGGCCGCGCCAGTACAGTTGCGCGCGCGGCGGCGGAGCCGCGTCGAAGCCAACGCGGAACGCCGGACTGTCGTCGATCAACAATTGCTGGATCGAGCCCGGCGCCATCGAATCGCCAACGCCGGTGCGTCCGATATCGTCGCCGGGCGTGCGCCACAGCGGTGCGTCGAGGCGCGGGAAAAACACGAACGCGCACAGGGCGAGCGGCATGGCGGCAAGCAGTGCGAAGGCGCCGGCGCGCAATTCCTGCAGCAGCGCGGGGCGCCACGCGGCGATCGGTGCATCTGCGGGGCGCGGATCAAGTGCGCGCAGTGTCGCCAGCAGCAAGGCGAGCGCGCCGAGCAGGAGCAGGGTCAGGGAGAGGTCGGTGTTGAACAGCAGGGCGCTCATCAACACGAAACTCGCGAAGCAGACCGCCGCGCGCGCGTCGCGCCGTGTCTCGGTCTCCAGCAGCTTGAGCACGATCATCGCGCACGCCAGCGCAGCGCCGGGCTCGCGTCCGAAGATATTGCCGTAGTGCACGATCACGAGCAGCGGGAACAGGACCACCAGCGGCAGGCGGATCCATGTCGGAATGCGCCGGGTGTCGCGCTGGCGCTGCAACCAGCGGCCGGCGAGCAACGCCAGCATCAGTGCAGTGAGCCAGAGTGGCAGCCACGACATATGCGGCAACACGGCGGCGAGCACGCTGGCGCAGACCAGGCTGAACTGGCGTGCGTTCAGCGTGGGGGCCCGCGATCCGCTCACGTTGCCACCTCGGGCATCAGGGCAAGCTCACGCAGACAAACATGTCGGTGTTCCGCACCCAGAGCCGGTCCGATGCGCGTGTGCGGCAGCACGATCAGGTACGGTGTCTGCGCCGCTTCGGCGCGTCCGACCCACGCCGCGATACGCGCGATGCGCGCTTCATAATCCAACCCGTCGAGTGCGTACCAGTCGAGTACGGTCTCGTGCCCACGCTGCTGCTCGAATTCCTTGACCAGCAGCGTGTTGTGGCGCGCGCTGGCCTTCCAGGCGATGTGCCGGCGCGGATCGCTCGGACGATAGTCGCGCAGCGTTGCCAGGTCGTCGCCCGCGCTGTGCTGAATTCTTGTCTGCGCCTCGCCACCGGCTTGCGGGAGCGGTGGCGCATGGGCCTCGGCGCGCGGATAGACCAAGGCCTGGAAATCCGGATTGAGCCAGCTCCACACCTGGAACAGGCCGAACGGATACTCGCTGAACACGCGGATGCGTCCGACCGGCTGCCAGCCACGTCGCAACGTTGGCAGTTCGGCCTTGATCGCTTTGGTTTCATTCGCGCCGGTATCGAATACGATTTCCGCGTCGCCGGCCAATGCCTTCTCGCGGCGCAGGCGCAAACCGCGGCGCGCGGATGCACCCGAGTGGAAAATGATAGAAAGTTGCAAAGTATCCCCGGCGCTGCACGGCTGCGCCTTGAGCGCATGCAGTTCGAGCCCGTTGATCGCGGCGAATGCCTGGAACACGCTCTGATACGCCGCCGCGCCGAGCAGGCAGGTCAGCAGCACGGCGGGGTTGTTGTTGTAGTTCAGCGCGCCAATCATCATCACCAGCAGCATCAGCGAAAAGACCAGGCCGAAGCGCGTGGGCAATACGTAGATACGGTGACGGTTGAGGATGGCCGGCAGCGTTTCCGGCCGCTTCAGGCGCGTGAGCGCGGGCAGCCGGCGCTCCGCAAGGACCAGCAGATCGGACCAGCGCCTGGCGAAGGCGGCGCGCAACGGGCTCGCCTAGCGGCCTGTAACAGAGGAATCGAAAGCAGCTCGCTGGGTCTCGCGGCGCTGCGCTTGATCCTCAATCGGCCCATAGCTTCGGCTATGGGCCTCATTCCGGACCGGCGCCCAGCACCCCGATCTCGGCGCGATCCCTCTTCCCCTTCCTCTGTTACAGGCCACTAGCGCACCGCAACCTGCGCCAGCAGTTGCGCGGCCAGTTCGGCACGCGAGGCATGGCTCGACGCCGAAGGAATCAGCCGATGCGCGGTGGTCGCAACGAATACCGCCTGCACGTCCTCGGGTATGCAGTAGCCACGCCCCGCGAGCAGGGCATGGGCGCGCGCCGCATACAGCAGCGCCAATCCCGCGCGCGGCGACAGGCCGACGCGGATCTCGGCGCGCACGCGGCTCTCGGCGAGCAGGGCCTGCGCATAATCGATCAGCGCGGGACTGGCGAGCACGTTGGCGACGGCGCTGCGCAGCTGCGCAATCTGCGGCGCTGTCAGGCAGGGTTTGAGATGCGCGATCAGTTCGCGCCGGTCGCCCGCGCTGAGCAGGGCACGCTCGGCATCGCGATCGGGATAGTCGAGGCTGATGCGCAGCATGAAGCGGTCGAGCTGCGAGTCGGGCAAGGGAAACGTGCCGGCCAGATCGAGCGGGTTCTGCGTGGCGACGACGAAGAACGGCGCCGGCAACGCATGGGTCACGCCGTCGGCCGTCACCTGCTGCTCGGCCATCGCTTCGAGCAGCGCGCTTTGCGTCTTCGGCGTCGCGCGGTTGATCTCGTCGGCGAGCACGAGCTGGGCGAACAGCGGACCGGCATGGAATTTGAACTCGGTGCGCTCGCGTTCGTAGATGCTCACGCCGATGATGTCCGATGGCAGCAGATCGGAGGTGAACTGGATGCGCTGAAACGAAAGATCGAAGGTCGCGGCGAGCGCATGTGCGAGCGTGGTCTTGCCGACGCCGGGCAGATCCTCGATCAGCAGATGACCACCGGCAAGGAAACAGGCAAAGGCCATGCGCACCTGCGCGGTCTTGCCGAGCAAAACGCGGTTGACCTGTTGCAGCGCTTCGCCAAGCGCATGGGCGAGTGCATCGTCGAGCAGCGGTGTCTGTGCGGCGGAAGAAACCAGGGAAACGGACATGAGGCGGCGACTCCTTTACATACGGAGTATAGGCATTTCCGGTCGTTGCAAGTCTGCGTGAGCGCACGCTCGCCGCGTGGTCGGCGCGCCGACTTCAAACGGTCTCGATGCCGGCCTCGCGCAGCAGCGCGCACAGTGCGATCAGCGGCAGCCCGATCAGTGCGGTCGGGTCCTGCGAGTGGATGCGCTCGAACAGGCTGATCCCCAGACCTTCGGATTTGAAGCTGCCGGCGCAGTCGTACGGTTTCTCCCGCGCCAGATAGCGTTCGATTTCGCCTTCGTCGAGCCTGCGGAACGCTACCCGCGTCGTATCCACGGCGGACGTTTCGCGCGCAGGGCTGCGGCGCGTGTCGATCAGGCAGATCGCGGTATGGAAGACCACCTCGCGTCCCGCGCTTGCGCGCAACTGCAGGCGCGCGTTTTTCGGATTTCCCGGCTTGCCGAGGATCAAACCCTCGCAGTCGGCCACCTGGTCCGAGCCGACGACCAAGGCGTCCGGATTGGCTGCTGCGACCGCTCGCGCCTTGGCGGCGGCCAAGCGCGCGGCGAGGGCCGCCGGCAATTCGCCGAGATGCGGCGTTTCGTCCACCAACGGCGCCTGCTGGCGGAATTTCGGCGTAAGGCGCATGAGCAAATCGCGTCGATACGCCGACGTCGAGGCGAGGACCAGATCGATGTCGGCCAAGGAAATCATTGCGCTATTCTCGCCGCAAAACAGGTCTTTGTGGCGCCCCGCGCAAGGCAGGCGAGTCCAAGCAAAAGATTGACTTTGTGCACCGCCGCACCTACCATCGCGCGCGCCGTGTCCTCCGCCTTGCCAGAAATTGTCGATCCGTGGCGCATGGTGAGTGCGCGGCGTATATTTCAGGGCCGATTGCCGTTGTCGGCGCTGCCGCGGCTGGCGACCAGTCTGGCCACCACCGAGGGCGAGGTCGACTACGAACTCGACTTCGGCAAAGACGAATTCGGCGTATCCGGAGTGCATGTCAGAGCGACGACGGCGTTGCCGTTGACCTGTCAGCGCAGCCTGGAGACGTTCAACTTTCCGGTCAGCATCGACACGCGTCTGGGCTTCATCGTCGATGAAGCCGACGAGGCGGCGCTGCCCGGGGGCTACGAACCCTTGCTGCTGGACGCGGCGGGATTGCGCCCGGCGGACGTGATCGAAGACGAATTGATCCTGGCGGTGCCGATCGTGCCGGTCAAGCCGGGAACCAGGGAAATGCAGCGCGAATGGAAGGATGAGGGCGCGGCCGAAGACGAGCCGAAACCGAATCCGTTCGCCGCGCTGAAGAAAGCGAAATTCAACAAGTAAAGTATTGGAGAAACATCATGGCTGTTGCCAAAAGCCGCAAATCCCCGTCCCGTCGCGGCATGCGCCGCGCGCACAACGCGCTCAGCGCCAAGCAAATCGGCACCGATCCGACCTCGGGCGAAGTCCATCTGCGCCACAACGTCACCAAGGACGGCTACTACCGCGGCCGCAAGGTGATCGAAAGCAAGACTCCGGTTCACGACGAAGATTGAAACCGGGTTTCCGGTTCGATTCGACCACCGATATCCGCGTCGCCGGCTCCTGCGCGTGTCAGCAATGACTTTGCATATGCCCGCGCGCGGGCGCAGCGCTTGAGCGACGCAAGGGGGATAAGGGTCTGACTTACGCACGCATCGCGGGCACCGGCAGCTTTCTGCCGGAGCGCATCGTCACCAATGCCGAAATGGAAAAGCTCGTCGAAACCTCCGACGAGTGGATCGCGTCGCGCACCGGTATCCGCCAGCGTCATATCGCCGCTGAAGGGCAGACCACGGGCGATCTCGCCTACGCTGCGGCGATCGCCGCGATGGAAGCGGCCGGCGTCAGCGCGCGCGACATCGAACTGATCATCGTCGGCACGACCACGCCCGACGTGATTTTCCCCTCCACTGCCTGCCTGGTCCAGCATCGGCTTGGCGCCAACGGCTGTGCCGCGTTCGACGTCAACGCCGCGTGCTCGGGCTTTATCTATGCACTGACCGTGGCCAACCAGTTCATCCGCGCAGGCACAGTGAAGACTGCGCTGGTGATCGGCGCGGAAACCTTGTCGCGCATGCTCGACTGGTCCGATCGCGGGACCTGTGTACTGTTCGGCGACGGCGCCGGCGCGGTGGTGCTCAAAGCGGCCGACGAACCCGGCATTCTTTCCAGCCATATCCACGCCGACGGCGGCTACAAGGAATTGCTGTGGAATCCGGTCGGCGTCTCCAAGGGTTTCACGGACGAGAAGAATCATGGCGTGCGCGTGCTCATGCAGGGGCGCGAAGTATTCAAGGTCGCGGTCAAGACGCTCGATCGCGTGGTCGAAGAAACCCTTGAAGCGAACGGTCTCGACCGCCACGCGATCGACTGGCTGATTCCGCATCAGGCCAACCTGCGCATCATCCAGGCCACCGCTAAACGCCTGGACATGCCGATGGAGCGCGTCATCGTCACTGTCGACAAGCATGCCAACACCTCGGCCGGTTCGGTGCCGCTCGCGCTCGATTTCGCGGTGCGTTCGGGCAAGGTGCAGCGCGGGCAGTTGCTGCTGCTCGAAGCCTTCGGCGGCGGATTTACCTGGGGCTCGGCGTTGTTGCGCTACTGAAGCGGGGCTCGGGATCCGGGGCTCGGGGCTCGCGAAGAGCTTGTTGTAAATTTTATACCTCTATAGATTTTTCCGAACGAATATGAGCGAACCAATCAAGTCTGCAACGGCCAGTGCTTCAGGCGAGTCCCGAGTCCCGAGCCCCGAGCCCCGCTCAGATATGGCGTTTGTTTTTCCCGGCCAGGGTTCGCAATCGCTGAACATGCTGGCGGATCTCGCCAGCGAATTTTCCGTGGTCGAAGCGACCTTTGCCGAGGCTTCGGCGAGCGTCGGTGTCGACTTGTGGGCGCTCGCGCAGGATGGACCCGAAGAAGCTCTCAACCGCACCGAGAACACGCAGCCAGCGCTGCTTGCCGCGGGTGTCGCGGTATGGCGCGTGTGGCAGGAACTCGACGGCCCACAGCCCGACGTGCTCGCCGGCCATAGTCTTGGCGAATACACCGCGCTGGTCTGCGCGCAGGCGCTGTCGCTAGGCGAAGGTGCGGCGCTGGTCGCCGAACGCGGACGCCTGATGCAGGCCGCGGTGCCGGCCGGGGTCGGCGCAATGGCGGCGATACTTGGCGGCGACGATGCGCAGATTGCGCAGGTCTGCGCGGAAGTCGCGCAAGGGCAGGTCGTCGCGCCGGCGAATTACAACGCGCCGGGTCAATTGGTCATTGCCGGCGACACCGCCGCGGTCGATCGCGCGCTCGCGCGACTGGCCGAACTCGGCGTGAAGAAGGCGGTGAAACTCGCGGTCAGCGTACCTTCGCATTGCGCGCTGATGCGCGGTGCTGCGGACAAGCTCGCCGAGCGCTTCAACACGATCCACTGGTCGCAGCCGGCAATCCGCATCGTGCAGAACGCCGAAGCGAAGTCGTACGATTCCGTCGACGATATCCGCGTAGCTCTGGCGCGCCAGCTTTATCAGCCGGTGCGCTGGACCGACAGCATGCATGTGCTCGCGGCCGGCGGTGTCAAGCGGGTTGCCGAATGCGGCCCCGGCAAGGTACTGACCGGCTTGCTCAAGCGCATCGAACGCGCACTCGACGGCCGCGCGATCGGCGCGCCGGCGGATCTCGAGCAGGCGATTGCCGACTGGAAGCAATAGAGCGTAAAGCTACTTTAGACTCGTCTTTTTCTTGAGATTTCAGAACTCCTATGCCCACACAATTGCAAGGCGAAGTCGCTGTCGTCACCGGCGCGAGCCGCGGCATCGGCGCGGCCATTGCCGATCTGCTCGCCGCGCGGGGCGCAAAAGTCATCGGCACGGCGACCACTGAAGCCGGCGCAGCCGCGATCGGCGAGCGCTTGGCCGCACTCGGCGGAGCAGGGCGCACGCTCAACGTCACCGACACCGCGGCGGTTGAAAAACTTATTGAGGCGGTGGCCAGCGAGTTCGGCCCGATCTCGATTCTGGTCAACAACGCCGGCATCACACGCGATCAATTGCTGATGCGCATGAAGGAAGAGGACTGGCAGGCGATCCTCGACACGAATCTCAGCTCGGTCTATCGCACTTCCAAGGCCGTATTGCGCGGAATGATGAAGGCGCGCAAAGGGCGCATCATCAGCATCGCCTCGGTGGTCGGCGTCACCGGCAATCCGGGGCAGGCCAACTATGCGGCGGCGAAGGCCGGCATCATCGCGTTCTCGAAATCGCTCGCGCGCGAAATCGGTTCGCGCGGCATCACCGTCAACGTGGTCGCGCCGGGTTTCATCGACACGGACATGACCAAGTCGCTTACCGAGGAACAGCGCAACGCCTTGCTTGCGCAGATCGCGCTCGGCCGTCTCGGCGCGCCCGGCGATATCGCCGAGGCGGTGGCCTTCCTCGCTTCCCCGGCCGCGGCCTACATCACCGGCGAAACCCTGCACGTCAATGGTGGCATGTATATGGCTTGACCCGTTGCGCTTCGATACGCGGGCGTATCCAAGCGGTTGCCGGCGATAGCGGCCATGCTGGTGCTGTTTCCCCGCATCCACTACAATTCGCCGCTCTCGATTCCTGAGCTTGATCAATCCAAACCCCTTGCGTGAGGTAAGCGTAGCCATGAGCACCATCGAAGAACGCGTCAAGAAGATCGTCGTCGAACAGTTGGGCGTCAAGGAAGATGAAGTGACGCCGAACGCGTCGTTTGTTGACGATCTGGGTGCCGATTCGCTGGACACGGTGGAACTGGTCATGGCGCTCGAGGAAGAGTTCGAGTGCGAGATCCCCGATGAGGAAGCCGAAAAGATCACCACCGTGCAGCAGGCTGTCGACTACATCAAGGCGCACGTCAAAGCCTGATCCGCTACTGCGCTGCGCGTCGAACTGCGCCCGCGAGGCGCAGTTTGCATTTTTATGATGGCGAAACAGATGTTTGAATTCGCCACCCTGCGCGGGTGTCGGCGGTACGCGTGGGCGGCGGGAAAGTCATGGCCTCAGTGAACAACGCAAGATCAGCGAAGCAGCATGAGTGAAGCAGCATGAGCAAACGGCGCGTCGTAGTTACTGGTCTCGGCATCATCAGCCCCGTCGGCAACGATGTGGCGACGGCGTGGAAAAATATCGTCGCGGGCAAGAGCGGAATCGGCCCGGTCACCCATTTCGACGCGAGCGCGTTCCCCACGCGCATCGCGGGCGAGATACGCGATTTCGATCCGGCAGCCTTCATCCCGGCGAAAGACGTGAAGAAGATGGACCCGTTCATCCACTACGGCGTCGCCGCGTCGATCCAGGCGCTCAACGATGCGGGTCTGTCCACGCATGAGCATGATGCCGAGCGCATCGGCGTCGCGGTCGGCGCCGGCATCGGCGGCATCTACACGATCGAGAAAACCGCGATCACCTATCACGAAAACGGTCCGCGCCGGATCTCGCCGTTCTTCGTGCCCAGTTCGATCATCAACATGGCCGCGGGCAATCTGTCGATTCTGCTCGGCCTCAAGGGGCCGAATATCGCCTGCGTGACGGCCTGCACGACGGCGACGCATAACCTTGGCCTCGCCATGCGCCTTATCCAGTACGGCGATGCCGATGCGATGGTCGCGGGCGGCACGGAATTCGCCACCTCGGGCACTGCGATGGGCGGGTTCTGCTCGGCGCGCGCGATGTCGGTGCGCAACGACGCGCCCGAGAAGGCGAGCCGGCCCTGGGACAGGAATCGCGACGGTTTTGTGTTGTCCGACGGCGCCGGCGTGCTCGTGCTCGAGGAATACGAACACGCCAAACGCCGCGGCGCGCGCATCTACGCCGAACTGTCCGGTTTCGGCATGAGCGGCGATGCCTACCATATGACTTCGCCGCCCGAAGACGGCGATGGCGCACGCCGTTCGATGGCGCTTGCGCTCAAGGACGCCGGCGTTGCTGCCGAGGCGATCGATTACGTCAACGCGCACGCCACCTCGACCGGGGTCGGCGACATCGCTGAAGTACACGGGATCAAGGCCTGCTTCGGCGACCACGCGCGGCGCATGCCGGTGAGTTCGACCAAGTCGATGACCGGCCATCTGCTCGGCGCTGCCGGCGGCGTCGAGGCGATCTTCTCGGTCCTCGCACTGCGCGACAACGTGCTGCCGCCGACGATCAACCTCGACGAACCCGGCGAGGGCTGCGATCTGGACTTCGTGCCGCATACCGCGCGCGATGCCAAGCTCGACGTCGTGCTGTCCAATTCGTTCGGCTTCGGTGGCACGAACGGCACGCTGGTGTTCCGCCGCATTTGATCGCTATCCAAACGCGCGCATGAGTTGCGTCCTGCGCGAAGCGCATGGCGTCGCCGACCTGTTGGCGTTGGCTGCAGCCTGGCCGCAGCGCTACCCCTGCCTGCTCGAGAGCGCCGCGCAGGCCAGTGCCGCACAAAATGCGGCGCTCGCGCGCTACGACGTGCTGTTCGCGTGTTCCGGCGAGGCGCTGACCTTGGGCAGCGATGGTCGCGTGCGCGATGCGAAAGGCAGGGATCGCGGCGAGCGATTCCTTGAGGCTCTTGACGCAGACTGGCGCGCACAATCCGTGGTGCCTGATATAAAAGTAGATTCGCAAAGCCTGCCGTTCCGTGGCGGTTGGGTGTTGTTTCTCGGCTACGAACTGGGCGCGGAGATCGAAGCGCACTTGCAACGCATGGCCGACAGCGGCTTGACCTTGCCAGTCGCGATGGCGTTGCGCTGCCCGGCAGCGATCGTCGTCGATCGGCACACAGGCAAGACCTGGCTGGTGGCGGAAACCGAATGCGCGAATTGGCTCGATACGATGCAGGCCGATCTCGCCGCCGTGTCCACGTTCGCGCCAGAGCCGATTGCGCACGCGCAAATCGACGAGGACGATCCGCAACTTTTTCTCGATGGCGTCGCGCGCATCCATGAGTACCTGCGCGCCGGCGACGTGTTCCAGGTGAATCTGTCGCGCGCGTGGCGTGCGCGGTTCGCCGAGCCACCGCCGCCCGCCGCGCTGTACGCGAGCCTGCGCGCGGCCAATCCTGCGCCGTTCGCCGGTCTGCTGCAGTGGAACGGCTGGGCAATTGCCAGCTCGTCGCCCGAACGTCTGGTCGAAGTGCATGGCGAGCGCGTGCAGACGCGGCCGATCGCCGGCACGCGCCCGCGTTTCGCGGACGACGACGACGCGCTGCGCATGCGCGAACTCGCCGGCCACCCGAAGGAACGCGCCGAACACATCATGCTGATCGACCTCCAGCGCAACGACCTCGGCCGCATCAGCGTGCCCGGTTCGGTCGTCGTCGACGAGCTGATGGGCGTTGAGAGCTACGCGCACGTGCATCACATCGTTTCCAATGTGCGCGGCCGCCTGCGCGCGGGCGTCACACCGGCGCAGGTGATCCGCGCGGTGTTTCCGGGTGGCACGATCACCGGCGCGCCGAAAGTGCGCACGATGCAGATCATTACGGAGCTCGAAGGCTGCGCGCGCGGCGCTTACACCGGTGCGCTGGGCTATCTAAATCGCGATGGCGACATGGACTTGAATATCCTGATCCGCACGATGCACATGCATGGCAGCGAGGTACGCTTTCGCGCCGGTGCCGGCATCGTCGCCGACTCGATTGCGTTGCGCGAACTCGAGGAAACGCGAGCCAAGGCGCGCGGCCTGCTGCGTGCGCTAGGCGCATCGGCGTGACTGGTTTCGGGCACAATATCCTCAACCAATCGGACCTTCGTTCCGTCGAGGATCGCAAGTGAGTCGGAAACGTTTCAGCATCTGGCGCGTGCTGCGCAACGTCGTTGTCCTGCTCCTGCTCGGCGCCCTGGCGCTTGCAGGATATTTGTATACCGAATATCGCGCCTTCGCCGATGTACCGATCCCGGGCGTTGCCGAAAAGACCCAGATCGATGTGCCGCTGGGTGCGCCGCTGACAGGCGTGGTCGCATTGATGCGGCAGCAGGGAATCAACCCGGGACCTTCGCTGTACTGGCGTATCCTCGCGCGCCAGCTCGGCGTCGCCGGGCACCTGCATGCGGGCGAGTACGCGCTCGAAGCAGGCCTCACTCCGCGCGCGTTGCTGCGCAAGATGGCAGCGGGCGAGGTGATCCAGCACAAGTTCACGATCGTCGAGGGCTGGACGTTTGTGCAGATGCGCCTGGCCCTGTACTCAGCGAGATTCACGGATAAAGCCCTCAAGGTGGAACTCGCTTCGGCCGAGCCTGAGGTGCAGATTCAAGATCAGGAAGTCATGAGTCGCCTTGGAGAGCCTGACGTTCCGCCCGAAGGTCTGTTCTTGCCCGAGACCTACAGTTACGTCAAAGGCATGAGTGATTTGGACATCATGCGCCGCGCCCGTGAGGCGATGAAGAAGACGCTCGATAAACTTTGGGCCGAACGTTCGCCCGATACGCCGCTGAAATCACCATACGAGGCATTGATCCTGGCTTCGATCGTCGAGAAGGAAACTGCGCGCGCCGACGAGCGACCAAAGATCGCACGTGTGTTTCTCTCTCGTCTCAAGTTGGGGATGAAATTGCAGACCGATCCGACCGTAATCTACGGCAAGTACTATGTGAATCATGGTGGCATCGTTAATCCCGACGAGATTGAAAAGATCAATATCACCCGCAGCGACCTCGACACCGACACGCCGTACAACACCTATACGCGCACCGGCCTGCCGCCGACGCCGATCGCGCTGCCGGGCCAGGCTGCGCTCGCAGCAGTGATTCATCCGGCAGAAACCAACGCGCTGTATTTCGTCGCACGCGGCGATGGCGCGCACGAATTCTCGGCGACGCTGGACGCGCATAATCGCGCCGTCGCGAAATACCAGTTGCATCGGAAATAGGGCAGACGTCGGTGAGCATCGCATGAAAGGAAAATTGATCACGCTCGAAGGCGGCGAGGGCGCCGGCAAGAGCACGGTGCTCGATGCGCTGCGCACGCAACTCGCGCAGCATGGCATCGACGCCGTGGTCACGCGCGAGCCGGGCGGCACGCCGGTCGGCGAGGCGATCCGCAGCCTGCTGCTCGATCCGGCGCGCGCCGGCCTGTGCGCCGAAACCGAGCTGCTGCTGATGTTCGCCTCGCGCGCGCAACTGGTGCGCGAACTGGTCGAGCCGGCGCTCGCGGCCGGACGCTGGGTGCTCAGCGATCGTTTCACCGACGCGAGCTTTGCCTATCAGGGCGGTGGCCGCGGCCAGCCGCTCGCGCGCATTGCCGAACTCGAACGCTGGGCAGCGGCGGGAGTGCGGCCGGATCTGACCCTGCTGCTCGACTTGCCGGTCGACGAAGGTCTCGCGCGCGTGCGCGGACGCGGCCCGGCCGATCGTATAGAAATGGAGAATGCACACTTTTTCGAGAACGTCCGCGACGCTTATCGCGCGCGTGCCGTGGCCGATCCGGCGCGCTTTCGCGTGATCGATTCGAGCCGACCGCTGGCATACGTACTCGCCCAAGTACACGATGTGGTCGCGGCGTTCCTCGACGCGAATGGCGCTGCGCGCGCGCAAGGAGCGCGGCCGTGACGCTCGCGCCATGGAATGAGGAAGCCTGGCGCAACCTGCACGAGCGCCGTCAGCGCAACGCGTTGCCGCATGCGCTGTTGCTCTGCGGCGCCGAAGGCCTGGGCAAGCGCGAATTCGCCGACGCGTTCGCAAACGCACTGCTGTGTTCGGTGCCGCGTGCGGACGGATATGCCTGCGGCGAGTGTCGCGCATGCCGGCTGTTCGCTGCCGGCACGCATCCGGATATCGTGCGCGTGAATTTCGAGCTGCGCGACGACGGCAAGCTGCGTACCGAAATCACGGTCGATCAGATACGCTTCCTGAACGAACGTCTGAGTCTGACCGCGCAATTCGGCGGTGGTCAGATCGCCTTGATCGATCCGGCCGATGCGATGAACAACAGCGCCGGCAATGCGCTGCTGAAGACGCTCGAAGAACCGACGCCGGGCACGGTCATCGTGTTGCTCGCCGATCACCCGAGCCGGCTTGCGGCGACGATCCGCAGCCGCTGCCAACGCATCGAGTTCCGCGTGCCAGCTGCTGCAGTCGCGGGGCAGTGGCTGCAAAAAAATGGAGTCGACGGCAAAGGCGCGCAGGACGCGCTGGTCGCAAGCGACGGCAATCCCGGCCTTGCGCTGGCGTGGTCGCGTTCGGGCGCGATTCAGCTGCGCGGCGAGGTGGCGAAGGATCTGCACGACCTCGGCGCGGGTCTTGTGCAGGCTTGGGACGTAGCCCAGCGCTGGAGTCGCGACCAGGCCGACCTGCGTCTGCGTTTCGCCGCGGCGCTGGCGCAGCGTCAGGGGCGTGCCTCGGTTCAGGGGGCGAATAGTCCGCTTGCCTTGACCGCCGCCACCGATTTGCCCAAGCTAGCGCAGTGGTTCGATCAGGTGAACCGTACGCGCGATCTGTTGCGCGGTCCGCTGCGCCCGGAGTTGGCGTTGCTGGAAGTGCTCAGCGCGTGGAGCGTGGGGCAGGGCGGCAATAGTTCCAAAATGGAGAGGATCTGAAGATCGTGGCAGCACCGACCAACAACGCGCCATTGCAAGGCATCCTGTCGCTGGCGATCAAGGACCGCGGGGCGCTCTACAACGCCTACATGCCGTTCGTGCGCAATGGCGGGCTGTTCGTGCCGACGGTGAAGCATTACTCCCTCGACGACGAGGTCTTTATCCTGCTGACCCTGATGGAAGACAGCGATCGCCTGCCGATCGCCGGCAAGGTGGTCTGGATCACGCCGCCCGGCGCGCAGGGCAACCGTGTGGCCGGCATCGGCGTGCAGTTCAACGATTCCTCGGAAAGCGACACCGCGCGCACCCGGATCGAGGCGGCGCTGGCCGGCATCCTCAGCTCGGATCGACCGACGCACACGATGTGATCGCATTCGTCGCGTCGCCCCGCTGATGAACGGAAAAGTATACTTCGGTACCGACGGCATTCGCGGTCGCGTCGGCGAGGAACCCATAACCGCGGAATTCATGCTCAAGGTCGGCCATGCGCTGGGTCGCGTGCTCGGCGACAGCGGCCGCGCGCGCGTTCTGATCGGCAAGGACACACGCGTTTCCGGCTACATGTTCGAGTCCGCGCTCGAAGCCGGTCTGGTTTCCGCGGGCGTGGACGTGCTGTTGCTCGGGCCGATGCCGACACCGGCGGTCGCCTGGCTCACGCAAGTGCTCGGCGCGAGCGCGGGCATCGTCATCAGCGCCTCGCACAATCCGTATTTCGACAACGGCATCAAATTCTTCAACGCCGCGGGTGAAAAGCTTTCCGACGAGGTCGAGCATGCGATCGAGCGCGCACTGCACGAACCGATGCGCACGCTCACTTCGGAGCGCCTGGGCAAGGCGATGCGCGTCAGTGACGCCTCGGCGCGCTATCTGGATTTCTGCCGCACGAGCGTCGCCGGCCTGAATCTGCGCGGGCGCCGCATCGTGCTCGATTGCGCGAACGGCGCGACCTACCAGATTGCGCCGCGTCTGTTCGCCGATCTCGGCGCCGATGTGGTCGCGATCGGCATCCAGCCTGACGGCTTCAACATCAACGCCGGCTGCGGCGCGACCGATCTCGCCCTACTCAAGCGCGCGACCGTCGAGCATGGCGCCGATCTCGGCATCGCCTTCGACGGCGACGGCGATCGCGTGCAGATGGTCGACCGCAACGGTGGCGTCGCCGACGGCGACGATATCGTCTATCTGCTGGCCAAGGACCTGCAGGCGCAGGGTCGTCTGCACGGGCCGGTGGTCGGCACCGCGATGACCAACTACGGTGTCGAACGCGCGATCGGAAAACTCGGTGTGCCGTTCCTGCGCGCCAGGGTCGGCGACCGCAATGTGCTGCAGATGCTCAGGGAGCACGGCGGTATTCTCGGCGGCGAGGCCTCCGGGCATGTGCTATGCCTGGATCGCAGCACGACCGGCGACGGCATCCTGATCGCCTTGCTCGTACTTGATGCGCTCGGACGCATGGGCACGACGCTCGCGAGCACGCGCGCCGAATTGCAACGCCTGCCGCAGGTCACGGTGAATATTCCGGCCGCCGGTGGCGCGGCCCTGATTGCGAATGCGGAAGTCCAGCGCGTGTTCGGCGAACTGCAGCAGACCCTGCAGGGACGCGGGCGCGTCGTCCTGCGGCCCTCCGGCACCGAGCCACTCGTGCGGGTGACCGTGGAGGGCGAGGACGGTGTCGAAGTCAGACGTCTGGCCGATACATTGGCGCAGACTGTAAGATCAGCAATCCAATCAAAATGAAAGATTCCACCATGTCCCAGCACGTTCCCACCCTCGATATCCGCCGCTACGACAGCGACCGCGCTGCCTTCGTCGCCGAGCTTGGCGCGGCGTACCGAGAGTTCGGATTTTGCGGCATCAGCGGGCATGGCATTGCGCAGACGCTGATCGACGATTCCTATGATGCGTTCGTGCGCTTCTTCGCGCTGCCGCAGGACGTGAAGATGAAATACCACGTGCCGGGCACGGGCGGTGCGCGCGGCTACACGCCGTTCGGCATCGAGACGGCGAAAGACGCAAAGTATCCCGATCTCAAGGAGTTCTGGCATATCGGCCGCGAACTGCCGGCGGGCTCGAAGTATGCCGACTACATGGCGGCGAATCTGTGGCCGACCGACGTCGCTGGATTCCACGAGTACGGCTATGGTTTGTATACCGCGCTCGATCAGCTTGGCACGCGTGTGTTGCGCGCGCTCGCGCTGCACATCGATCTGCCGGAACATTACTTCGACGACAAGACCAATTTCGGCAATTCCATCCTGCGCCCGATCCATTACCCGCCGATCACCGAGGAAAACATTCCGAACGTGCGCGCGGGTGCGCACGAGGACATCAATTTCATCACGCTGCTGGTCGGCGCCAGCGCGGAAGGCCTGCAGCTGCTCACGCGCCGCGGCGAGTGGCTGCCGATCACGACCCAGGGCGATGCGATCGTGGTCAACATCGGCGACATGCTGCAGCGGCTGACCAATCATGTTTACCCGTCGACCACGCATCGCGTGGTCAATCCGCCGGGTGAGAAGGCGCGCAAGCCGCGCTACTCGGTGCCGTTCTTCCTGCATCCGAATCCCGACGTCGTGATTGACCCGCTGGCTTCGTGCGTGACTGCTGACAACCCGAAGCGCTATGACACCTCGATCACGTCGCACGAGTATCTGCAGCAACGCTTGCGCGAGATCAAGTTGATCAAATAGCACCGCGCCGGACGAGCGGAGCCCATATCACGAAGAACACGAAGGAAGGCAAAGAAGATCGAGATTATTTTTTACTTCGTGTTCTCCGTGTTCTCCGTGGTTCAATCTTTTCTTTGCTCCAAGTATTTCAATTTGATCAAATAGTGGAGCAAAGCGGAGTCCGCCGCAAAGGGCGCAAAAGAAGCGAAGGAGGAGAGCGGCACAAAAGGGAGCAAACCTGTTTTTCTTCCTTGGTTATCCTTCGGGTTCTTTGCACCCTTCGTGGTTCAATCTTTTCTTTCGCCAAGTATTCCAATGCAAATAGAAAGCAAGCTGCCCAAAGTCGGCACGACCATCTTCACCGTCATGTCGCAGCTCGCCGCGCAGCATCAGGCGGTGAATCTCGGTCAGGGCTTTCCGGATTTCGACGGTCCGCAAAGTCTGCGCGATGCGCTGACAGCGGCGATGAATTCGCACAAGAACCAGTACGCGCCGATGACCGGCATTCCGAAGTTGCGCGAGCAGATCGCGCTGAAGACGGAAAAACTCTATGGCGCACGCGTGAATGCGGATACCGAGATTACCGTGACCAGCGGCGCGACCGAGGCGCTGTTCGCCGCGATCGCCGCGGTCGTGCATCCGGGCGACGAAGCAATCGTGCTCGATCCCTGCTACGACAGCTATGAACCCGCGATCGAGCTCGCGGGCGGCCGCGCGGTGCATGTGCCGCTGCGTCTACCGGACTTTTCCGTCGACTGGCAGCGCGTCAAAGATGCGATCGGTGCGAAGACGCGGCTGATCCTGATCAACTCGCCGCACAATCCGACCGGGGCCGTGCTAGCCGCGAGCGATCTCGACACGCTGGCCGAGCTGGTGCGCGACACGAATATCTTCATACTTTCCGACGAAGTATATGAACACATCGTATTCGACGGCGCCGCGCACGAGAGCGTGCTGCGCCACGCGGAACTTGCCGTGCGCAGCTTCGTCGTGTCCTCGTTCGGCAAGACCTATCATTGCACTGGCTGGAAAGTCGGTTACTGCATCGCGCCGCAGCCGCTGAGCGCGGAATTCCGCAAGGTGCATCAGTACCTGACGTTCTGCACTTTCAATCCGGCGCAATGGGCATTCGCCGACGTGCTGGAAAACGATCCGCAGCATTATCTGGATCTGCCGGCGTTCTATCAGGCCAAGCGCGATACCTTCCGCAAACTGCTGGCGTCGTCGAAATTCAAGCTGCTGCCGGTGCGCGGCGCGTATTTCCAGGTTGTCGACTACTCGGCGATCAGCGACAAGGACGATCTGAACTTCTGCGAATGGCTGATCCACGAAGCTGGCGTCGCCGCGATTCCGGTCACGGCGTTCTATGAGACGCCACCGGATACGCGCCTGGTACGATTCTGTTTCGCGAAGAGCGATGCGACCCTGAGGGCGGCAGCGGAGCGGTTGTGCAAACTTTGATGCAAAAGCGCCCCCTTCTCCCCTCCGGGCACCTTCCCAAGCTTCGCAGGGGAAGGGAAAAGCGAAGCGCGGCAGATTGTGATCCTTCCTCCGCTTACGGGGGAAGGTGGCGGCAGCCGGAAGGGGGCGATCGCGCGACATGACACCAATCCGCGTATCTCTGGTCCAGGGCGCGACGCGTTGGCACGACGCGGCGGCGAACCGCGATTACTACGGTGCGTTCGCGCGCGCGCTCAAAGGGCAGACCGATCTGATCGTGCTGCCGGAAACCTTTACCAGTGGTTTCACCAATGAAACCCTGCACCAGGCGGAAACCATGCAGGGCGACAGCGTCGCCTGGCTTAAAGCGTTGGCGCAGGAAGTCGGCGCGACCATCACCGGCAGCATGGTGATCCGTGACGGCGAGCGCTACTTCAATCGCCTCGTCTGGATGCGGCCCGACGGCACGTTCGACATCTACGACAAGCGTCATCTGTTTCGCATGGCCAAGGAGCACGAGCGCTACGCCGGCGGCGACACGCGCCTGATCGTGGAACTCAATGGCTGGCGGATCTGCCCGATGGTCTGCTATGACCTGCGTTTTCCAGTGTGGACGCGCAATCGTCACGGCAAATCCGCAAGCGATCGTTTCGACTACGATCTCGCTATCTTCGTCGCCAACTGGCCTACACCGCGGCGCCAGCCCTGGCGTACGCTGCTGCGTGCGCGCGCGATCGAAAACCTAAGCTACGTCGTCGGCGTCAACCGCGTCGGCGTCGATGGCAACGATCTGCCATACGCCGGCGACAGCGCTGCACTCGATTTTCTCGGCCAGTCGCTCGCCGAACTCGGCACGCAGGAGCAAGTTGTCACGATCACCCTCGATCCTGCGGCGCTCGCCGCGCATCGCGAACGCTTTCCGGCGTGGATGGATGCGGACGATTTCCGCATCGAGGTCTGATCCGTTCGCCGATATAGCGGATCGTCAGTTGCCGTATCGTCGGCGCACGGCATAATGCGCTGCCATTTGAGGAAACTGCCCATGAGTCGTGGTTACAATTTCAGCGCCGGTCCCGCGGCGGTGCCGGAAGCGGTCTTGCGCCAGGCGCAGGCCGAATTGCTCGACTGGGGCAAGGCGCGCGCGTCGGTAATGGAGATCAGCCACCGCGGCAAGGATTTCATCGCGCTGGCCGCCGAATCCGAGCAGGATCTGCGCAAATTGCTGAATATTCCACAAAGCTACAAAGTACTCTTTTTGCAGGGCGGCGCGACCCAGCATTTCGCCCAGATCCCGATGAATTTCGCGCGCCGCGACCAAGCTGTCGACTACGTCGTCACCGGCCATTGGGGCGAGAAGGCGGCGAGCGAGGCGAAAACGCTGGCGCAGGTGCGCATCGCGGCGAGCGGCAAGGACGGCAACTACAGCGCGATTCCCGCGCGCGCGACGTGGCAGCTCGATCCGGGCGCCGCGTACGTGCACTACACGCCGAACGAAACGATCCATGGCGTCGAGTTCCAGGATGTTCCCGATGTCGGCGCGCTGCCGCTGATCGCCGACATGTCCTCGGATATCCTGTCGCGGCCGATCGATGTGAGCCGCTTCGGCGCGATCTATGCCGGCGCGCAGAAGAACATCGGCGCCTCGGGACTGGTCGTGATGATCGTGCGCGAGGACCTGCTCGCGCGCTGTCCCAAGGACATCCCGAAGATTTTCAATTATGCCGAGCATGCGGCCAATGATTCGATGCTCAACACGCCGAACACCTTCGGCTGGTATCTGGCGAGCCTGATCTTCAAGTGGCTGCTGGCCGAAGGCGGCATGCAGGCGATCGGTGCACGCAATCGCGCGAAACAGGAATTACTGTACGGCTATATCGACGGCTCCGGTTATTACAAGAATCCGGTCGACAAATCCGCGCGCTCGTGGATGAACGTGCCGTTCACCCTGCCGCGCGCCGAACTCGATGCGGCGTTCCTCAAGGAAGCGGAAGCTGCCGGCCTGATGGCGCTCAAGGGGCATCGCGCGCTGGGTGGCATGCGCGCCTCGCTGTACAACGCGGTATCGCTCGAAGCCGTGCAGGCGCTGGTGGGCTTCATGCGCGATTTCGCTCGGCGCAACGGTTGATGTTCAAGATCCAGACGCTCAACAGCATCTCGCGCAACGGGTTGAGCCGGCTGCCAACCGCGTTGTACCGGGTCGCCAACGAGTTTGCCGAACCCGATGCAATCCTGTTGCGCTCGGCCGATCTGCACGCCAAGCCGATCGCCGCGTCGGTGAAGGCCGTCGCGCGCGCGGGTGCGGGCACGAACAATATCCCAGTGGCCGATCTGAGCAAACGCGGCGTGCCGGTGTTCAACACGCCCGGCGCGAATGCGAATGCGGTCAAGGAACTCGTGATCGCGGGCATGCTGATCGCCGCGCGCAACCTGGGCGACGCGCTGAGCTTCGTCAGCGGTTTGAGCGCGGGCGAAAATCTGCACGACCGCGTCGAGGCCGAGAAGAAACGCTTCGTCGGTTCCGAACTCGCGGGCAAGGCGCTCGGTGTGGTCGGCCTCGGCGCGATCGGCGTCAAGGTCGCGAACGCCGCGCACGCGCTGGGCATGCGCGTGCTGGGTTTCGATCCGCACATGACCGTCGATGGCGCCTGGGCGCTGTCGTCGGACGTGAGCCGCGCCGGCTCCCTGAACGAGCTCTATGCGGCATCGGACTACATCACGTTTCATGTGCCGCTCAACGACGCGACACGGGGAATTTTCGGTCCGGCTGCGCTCGATCTTGCGCGGCCCGGCGTGGTCCTGCTCAATTTCGCGCGCGAAGGCGTGATCGATCCATCGATATTGAGCGCAGGGCTGGCCAACGGGCGTATCGGCCGCTACGTGACCGATTTCCCGGACGCCGACCTGATTGGCAATGCGCGCGTGATCGGCCTGCCGCATCTGGGCGCGTCGACCGGCGAAGCCGAGGAAAATTGCGCGGTGATGGTCGTCGATCAGCTGCGTGAGTTCCTCGAAAATGGAAATGTATACAATTCCGTGAACTTTCCGAACATGCGCATGGGGCGCGCCGGAAGCACGCGGCTGTGCATCGCCAATTCGAACCGACCGAACATGATCGGCCAGCTCAGCCACGTGCTGGGCGAGGCGGGGACGAACATCGCGCAGATGCACAACGCCTCGCGCGGCGAGCTGGCGTATACCTTGGTCGATATCGATTCGCCGCTGCCTGAGGCACTGGTGCGTTCGATCGGCGCGATTGAAGGTATACTTTGCGTGCGCGCGATCGGCCGTTGAGCTGATCGCACCAACGCCGCATCGCAGCCGGATTCAGCCCGATATGCCAAGAAAAATCAAAGCCAAACCCGCCGCGCCCGCGAAAACAGCGCCCGCGCTTGCCGAAGCGCGTCAACGCATCGACGGCATCGACCGGCAGATCCAGGAGCTGATCGCCGAGCGCGCCGGCTGGGCGCATCAGGTCGGCAAGGCCAAGGGACCGCTCAAGGCAGCCGTCGACTATTACCGGCCCGAGCGCGAGTCGCAGGTGCTGCGCATGGTCATCGACCGCAATCACGGCCCGCTCGCTGACGAAGTGCTGGTGCGCGTGTTTCGCGAGATCATGTCGGCCTGCCTTGCCCAGCAGGAACCGCTCAAGGTCGGCTATCTCGGCCCCGAGGGCACGTTCAGCGAGCAGGCGATGGGCAAGCATTTTGGCCATTCCGCGCATGGTCTGCCGCTGGCCAGCATCGAGGAAGTATTCCAGGAGGTCGAAGCCGGACATGCGGATTTCGGTGTCGTGCCGGTCGAAAATTCCGGGCAGGGCACGATCCAGGTCACTCTCGACATGTTCCTGACCTCGAACCTGAAGATTTGTGGCGAAGTCGAACTGCGCGTGCGCCAGTATCTGCTGTCGCGTTCCGGACATATCGAGGATATCGAACGCGTCTATTCGCACCCGCAGTCGTTTGCGCAGACCAAGTCCTGGCTGCGCTCGAATCTGCCCAAGGCGGAGAAGATTGCGGTATCGAGTAACGCCGAGGCTGCACGTCGTGCACGCAATGCCGACGATGCGGCGGCGATTGCGGGCGAGGCCGCCGGGCATGTCTACGGCCTGAAGAAAGTGGTCGTCAGTCCGATCGAGGATCGCGACGACAACACCACGCGTTTTCTTGTGCTCGGCCGGCAGATTTTCCCGAGCAGCGGCCACGACCGCACCTCGGTGCTGGTGTCGATCAAGGATCAACCGGGTGCGCTGTTCAACGTGCTCAGTCCGTTTGCGCGCCACGGCGTGTCGATGAGCCGCATCGAGTCGCGGCCTTCGCACCACGCGAAATGGGAATACGCGTTCTTCATCGACCTCGCCGGCCATATCGAGGACGAGCCGATGAAGAAAGCGCTCGCCGAACTCAAGGCGCACGCCGCGCAGATCAAGATTTTGGGCTCGTATCCGGTCGCGGTTCTATAAAGCCGTCATTCCGGCAGGGATTGCCGGAACCCAGACTGCACGGATGCCAATATTGCGAAAAGTTTGGAATTAATCGATGAGCGCGGGGAAAACGCCACTTCTTTTTCTGAGCTTGCCGTCCGTGGCCCCTGGATTCCGGCAATCCCTGCCGGAATGACGAGCATGACAGAATCACAAGATTGGATAAGCTCGCCGACTTCGCCGCTGCGCGGTGAGGTGCGCGTCCCCGGCGACAAATCGATTTCCCATCGCGCGATCATGTTCGCCTCGCTCGCCGACGGTGTGTCGCGCATATCGGGATTTCTCGAAGGCGAAGACACGCGGGCGACCGCGCGTGCGTTCGCGCAAATGGGCGTGAGAATCGAGACGCCGACAGCCAGCGAGCGCATCGTGCATGGTGTTGGCATCGATGGCCTCGAGCGACCCGCGGCAGCGATCGATTGCGGCAATGCCGGCACCGGCATGCGGCTGTTGACCGGTCTGCTGGCCGGGCAGGGCTTCGATACGACCCTGACCGGCGACGAATCGCTGTCGAAGCGGCCGATGCGCCGCGTGATCGAACCTCTTGCGCAAATGGGTGCCAGGATCGAATCGCAATCCGGCGGCTTGCCGCCGCTGCGCATTTCCGGGAAAAGTACACTTCACGGCATCGATTACACCTTGCCGATCGCGAGCGCGCAAGTGAAGTCCGCGCTGTTGCTTGCCGGGCTTTACGCGCAGGGCGAAACGCGGGTCACCGAGCCGCACCCGACGCGCGATTACAGCGAACGCATGCTGCGTGCATTCGGCTATCCGATCGAGTTTTCCGCCGGGCGTGCAAGGCTCAGCGGCGGCCATCGACTGCATGCGACGGACGTGGTCGTGCCGGCGGATTTTTCCTCGGCTGCCTTTTTTCTGGTCGCCGCGAGCATCGTGCCGGGTTCCGAATTGACGCTGCGCGATGTCGGCATGAATCCGCGCCGCACCGGTCTGCTGCGGGCGTTGCGCCTGATGGGTGCGGATATCGGCGAGACGAACGCGCGCGAACTCGGCGGTGAACCGGTCGCCGATCTCGTCGTCCGCCACGCGCCTTTACACGGGGTCGACGTGCCGATTGCGCTGGTGCCGGACATGATCGATGAATTCCCTAGCCTGTTTGTCGCCGCAGCTGCCGCAACCGGTACGACGCGTGTCACCGGTGCCGCCGAATTGCGCGTCAAGGAATCCGACCGCATCGCGGTGATGGCCAAGGGCTTGCGCGCGCTCGGTATCGCGATCGAGGAGACTCCGGACGGCGCCATCATCCATGGCGGGGCCTTGCATGGCGGGGCAGCCGACAGCGCCGGTGACCACCGTTGCGCGATGAGTTTTGTGGTTGCGGGCCTGGTTGCGAGATCTCCGGTGAAAATTCTCGACTGCGCGAATGTCGCGACCTCGTTTCCCGGCTTCGTCGAGCTGGCCAACGGTTGCGGGTTTGTGTTGGGCTGAGGCCGCCCTTGCTACGAGATCGGTATGCGATTTTGTCTTCGCATGATTTGGAAGTATGAGTCTCGCGCTATTCGTGATTTGCTATTGGTCTGGTTACTGGAGTCTTTGATGTCCACTGTCTCTCTCGCCGCGTTGCCCACACGCCGTACGCTTGCGCGTGTTGTCCTGGCCCTGTCGATCGCATTCGCGATGGGTGCCGTATCCGCGCAAGAGGCGCGAAGCGCCCAAGTGCCGCCGCCGCAGGACACGCCTTATCAAGGCACGATCGCGATCCATGTCGATGCCAGCGACACGGCGCAGGGCATCTTCCGGGTGCAGGAGACGATTCCAGTCACCGCCGGTGCGCTGACGCTGCTCTACCCGCAGTGGATTCCGGGCGACCATTCGCCCAGCGGTCCGATCGCCATGCTCGGCGGGCTCACGCTCAGCGCCAACGGCCAGTCGCTCGCGTGGAAACGCGACAAATACAATGTGTACGCGTTCCATCTCGACGTGCCCGCGGGCGTCTCGACGATCGACGCGACCTTCCAGTACCTGTCGGGCCGCACCGACAGCGAAGGCTTCGAGATCACCGACCGCATGACGAACATGGAGTGGAGCAAGGTGGTGCTGTATCCGGCCGGCTATTTCTCGCGCGGCATCACCTTTGCGGCCAGCTTGACCTTGCCGCAGGGATGGCAGCTGGGCACCGCGCTGGAGACGTCCTCGCAGGCGGGCGCCACGATCACGTTCAAGCCGGTGACGCTCAACACGCTGGTCGACTCGCCGATCTACGCGGGCCAGTATTTCAAGCGCGTCGATCTCAACCCGGACGGCGAGACGCCGGTACATCTGGACATCGTCGCCGACGCGCCGAAGTACCTGGAGATGACGCCTGAACAGTTGCAAGCGCACCGCGCGCTGGTGACACAGGCGGTCAAACTGTTCGGCTCGCACCACTACGATCATTACGACTTCCTGTTCTCGCTGTCGGATCAATTGGGCGGCAATGGCACGGAGCACCATCAGTCCAGCGAGAATGGTCTGGGCGCCGACTACTTCAGCGCATGGAAGGACGCCGCACCCGGTCGCGACCTGCTGCCGCACGAGTACACCCATTCGTGGAACGGCAAATTCCGCCGTCCGGCCGACCTGTGGACGCCCAACTTCAACGTGCCGATGGGTGACTCGCTGCTCTGGGTGTACGAAGGACAGACGCAATACTGGGGCTTTGTGCTGACCGCGCGTTCGGGTATGTGGACCGCGCAGGAGTTTCGCGACTCCCTGGCCATGGTCGCGGCCAACTACGAGCGCAACCGCCCCGGTTTTGGCTGGCGCACACTCGAGGACACGACCAACGATCCGACTGCCGCGCATCGCACGGGCCTGCCGTATCGCAGCTGGCAGCTCAGCGAGGATTATTACAGTGGCGGGCAGATGATGTGGCTGGCGGCGGACGCGCGCATCCGCGCGCTGACCCATGACGGCAAATCGCTGGACGATTTCGCGCGTGCGTTTTTCGGCGTCGACAACGGCAGCTTCGTGACCAAAACCTACACCTTCGACGACGTGGTCGCGGCATTGAACGGCGTGGCAAAGGACGACTGGGCGTCCTTCCTGCGCGCGCGCGTCGAGGCGACGCATCCGCCGCTACTCGACGGCATTGCCGGCGTCGGCTGGAAGCTCGTCTACACCGATCAGCAGAGCGGGTTCGAAAAACAGTACGACAGCCGGCCGGAACCGGCTCGTCACCTGTACAACTTCGCCTGGTCGATCGGCCTCACGCTGACCGACAAGGGGCAGATCAACGACGTGCGCTGGAACGGGCCGGCGTTCAAGGCGGGCGTCAGCACCGGCGCGACCCTGGTCGCGGTGAACGGCCACGCCTACACGAGCGACATTCTGAAGGAAGCGATTACGGCGGCAAAGGACGGCAAGGCGCCGATCCAGCTGCTGCTGAAGTATCAGAGCGAATATCGGACCATACCCGTGGACTACCACGACGGCCTGCAGTACCCGCATCTGGTACGCGTCGAGGGCACGCCGGATTACCTGAGCCAGATCATCGCGGCGCGCAAATAGGGATGAGGCTCGAATTAATGTCGAAATATATACTTTTAGACAATGTTGCAAACGAGATCGAACTAAAATCGAGCGTTTTGCTATGGCTTGGCATTGCCCGGTAGAATCGCGCGTCCAGGCCAGCCCATGCCTTCATGCCCGCTTCGAGCCCCGAGAAAGTCATCCCCGTGCTCACCATTGACGGCCCGTCCGGTTCGGGCAAGGGCACGATCAGCGCGCGCGTGGCCGAGGCGCTGGGCTGGCATCTGCTCGATTCCGGGGCCTTGTACCGGGCGGTCGGCTTCGCCGCGGGCATGGCGGGGCTGGATCTGTCCGATGCCGAGGCGGTAACCCGCTGCGCAGAGACGACCAAGATCACATTTCGTGACCTCAAAGACGGCGGCGAGACGCGCGTGATCGTCAATGGCCTCGATGCCACGGGCGAATTGCGCACCGAAACCTGCGGGGCGGCGGCATCTGCGATTGCGGCGATTCCCTCGGTGCGCACGGCCCTGTTCGACAAACAGCGCAGTTTCCGCAAGCCGCCCGGCCTGGTCGCCGACGGCCGCGACATGGGTACGGTCATATTCCCGGACGCCGGTCTCAAGGTTTTCCTGACCGCCAGCGCCGAGGAACGCGCGCGCAGGCGTTATAAGCAGTTGAAAGAAAAGGGCTTGGGCGTTACACTTGCCGCCCTTTTGCGCGAGATCGAGGCGCGCGACGTGCGCGACGCCGGACGTGCGGTGGCGCCGCTCAAGCCGGCGACGGATGCCGTATCGATCGATTCGAC
>NZ_DATBQK010000139.1:0-3763 GCF_036560865.1 Rudaea sp. | reverse complement strand
ACCCGGCGTACAGATCGAACTGGCGCAGTTGTCCGAAGACCTGATCGGCGATCTGACTGCGGTGCCGCAGCCGATCGAGATCAAACTCTACGCGACCGATCCCGCCGCGCTGATTCCGCAGGCGCGCAAGGTTGCCGCGGCAATCGGCAAGATCGACGGCGTGGTCGAAATCAAGGACGGCGTGATCCTGGCCGGCGACGGCATCGACCTGAAGATCGACCCGGTCAAGGCTGCGTTCGAGTCGGCCACGCCCGACGATATCAGCAAGGCCGTCGATGTCGCGTTGAACGGCGCGATCGCAACCCAGCTGCCGCAAGCGAACAAGCTGGTCGACGTGCGCGTGCGCATTCCGAATGCACTGAAACTCACCACGCAAGGCCTCGCCGATCTGCCGATCCGCGCGACCGATGGCCATCTGTTTCCGTTGCGCCGCGTCGCCACGTTGACACCAGTTTCGGGCGAGCCGGAAATTTCGCGCGACAACCTCGAACCGATGGTAGCGGTCACCGCGCGTATCGAGAATCGAGGCATCGGCGCGGCCGTCGCCGACGTGCAGAAGCTGCTCGCGCAGCCCGGCATGCTCGCTCCTGGCGTGCGCTACGAACTGGGTGGATTGTACAAACAGCAACAGATTGCGTTTGCCGGTCTGGCCCTGGTCTTTCTTGCAGCACTGATCGCCGAACTCGTGCTGCTGCTCGTGCTGTACGAGGATTTCTGGCTGCCGCTGATCATTGTCGGCACGTCGCTGCTGTCGACGACCGCGGTGTTCACCGCGCTGTGGATCACCGGTGTCGAACTCAATATCACTGCCCTGATGGGCATGACGATGGTGATCGGCATGGCCACCGAAATGGCGATCTTCTACGTCAGCGAATACACCGAGCTCGCGCATACGATGCCGCTGCGCCAGGCGCTGATCGAAGCGAGCCGCAATCGCCTGCGCCCGATCACGATGACCACGCTTGCGGCGATCCTCACCCTGATGCCGCTGGCGCTCGCACTCGGCCAGGGCTCGGGCATGCAACAGCCGCTGGCGATCGCGATCATCGCCGGCCTGCTGATCCAGTATCCGCTGGTATTGCTGGCGATGCCGGTGCTGATCGGACTGATCCGGGAGCGCAAAGCGCAGGCCGATACGCCCGCCCTTCCCGCTTTCGGCTGATGCGCGATCGCAACGCACGCGACTGCGCCTCTCCGGGCGCGACCGGGCGCGCAATCGATGCGATGCGCCGGGTGTTGTAAGCTTGCGCTCCGCTGCCTGCGCGCCGCGCACCGTCCGCCCACCGTTCGACCACATGCCCAGCCTGACCCATCTGCAACGGCTCGAAGCCGAGAGTATCGATATCCTGCGCGAAGCCGTCGCCGAGTCCGAGCGGCCAGTCATGCTGTACTCGATCGGCAAGGACAGCTCGGTGATGCTGCATCTCGCGCGCAAGGCGTTCTATCCCGCGCGTCCGCCATTTCCGCTGCTGCATGTGGACACGACGTGGAAGTTCGCCGCGATGTACGCGTTCCGCGAACGCATGGCGCGCGAGTCAGGGATGGAGCTGCTGGTCCACATCAATCCGGAAGCGCAGCAGCTCGGCATCAATCCGTTCACCCATGGCTCGGCCGTGCACACGGATATGTGGAAGACGGAAGGGCTGAAACAGGCGCTTGATCAATATGGATTCGATCTGGCCTTCGGTGGCGCACGCCGCGACGAGGAAAAATCGCGCGCCAAGGAACGTGTGTTTTCGTTCCGTTCGGCACAGCATCGCTGGGACCCGAAGAGTCAGCGCCCGGAACTCTGGCGTTTGTACAACACGCGCAAGAACCGTGGCGAGAGCATTCGCGTGTTTCCGCTGTCGAACTGGACCGAGCTGGATATCTGGCAATACATCTATCTGGAAAACATTCCAATCGTGCCCCTGTATCTCGCGGCGCTGCGGCCGGTGGTCGAGCGCGACGGCATGCTGGTGATGGTCGACGACGCGCGCTTTCCGCTCAACGCGGGTGAGATGCCGCAACAACGCAGCGTGCGCTTCCGCACGCTGGGCTGCTATCCGCTGACCGGCGCAATCGAATCGCAGGCCGACACTCTGCCGGCGATCATCCAGGAAATGTTGCTCGCGACGACGACCGAGCGCCAGGGGCGCCTGATCGATCACGATGCAAGCGCGTCGATGGAAAAGAAAAAAGCGGAAGGCTATTTCTGATGCGCAACGATCACATCGCATCGAAGCGGGCTCTCATCGAAGCCGACATCGAGCAATACCTGGTCACCCACCAGAACAAGAGCCTGCTGCGCTTCATCACCTGCGGCAGCGTCGACGACGGCAAGAGCACCCTGATCGGCCGCCTGCTCTACGAGGCCAAGACCCTGCTCGACGACCAGTTGTCCGCGCTTGAGGCCGACTCGAAGAAAGTCGGCACGCAGGGCGATGAACTGGATTTCGCCCTGCTCGTCGATGGCCTCTCGGCCGAGCGCGAGCAGGGCATCACGATCGACGTCGCCTACCGCTTCTTCACCACGGAGAAGCGCAAGTTCATCGTCGCCGACACGCCCGGCCACGAGCAGTACACGCGCAACATGATCACCGGTGCGTCGACCGCGGATCTCGCGGTGATCCTGATCGATGCGCGCAAGGGCGTACTCACGCAGACGCGCCGTCACAGCTATCTCGTGTCGCTGATCGGCATCAAGCACGTTGTGCTGGCGATCAACAAGCTCGACATGGTCGGCTATTCGCAAGAGGTCTACGAGCGCATCGATCGCGAGTACCGCGAGTTCGCCGCCAAGCTCGGCGGCATCGAGCAGATCGTCAGCATTCCGCTGTCCGCGCTGCGCGGCGACAACATCACCGAGGCGAGCGCGAACACGCCGTGGTATGACGGCCCGAGCCTGATGCAACATCTGGAAAATGTGGAAATTGCCGCATCGCGCGCGGACGCGCCGCTGCGCATGCCGGTGCAGTGGGTGAATAGGCCGAATCTGGATTTTCGCGGCTTCGCCGGACGCATCCTCGGCGGCAGCATCAAGCCCGGCGACGCGATCCGCGTGCTGCCGTCGGGCAAGCAGTCCACCGTCGCACGCATCGTCACCTTCGACGGCGATCGCACAGCGGCGACGCGCGGCGAATCGGTGACTCTCACGCTCGCCGACGAAATCGACATCAGCCGCGGCGACGTGATCTGCGCCGCCAACGATCCGGCCGGTTTCGCCGACCAGTTCGAGGCGAGCATCGCCTGGATGGCCGAGGAGCCGATGCTGCCGGGCCGTGCGTATCTGGTGAAGCTCGGCGCAAGCACGGTCGGCGCGGCGATCGCCAAACCGAAATACATCGTCGAAGTCAACACGCTCGAGCATCTCGTCGCCAAGACTTTGCAGCTCAACGAAGTCGGCGTGTGCACGCTTACGCTCGATCGCGCGGTCGCGTTCGATCCGTACGCGGAAAACCGCGATATGGGCAGCTTCATCGTGATCGACCGGCTGACCAACCAGACTCTCGGCGCGGGCGTGCTGCATTTCGCGTTGCGCCGTTCGCAGAACATCCACTGGCAGGCGGTCGAGGTCGACAAGACCGCGCGTTCGCGACTGAACGGGCACCGGCCCTGCGTGTTGTGGCTGACCGGTCTGTCGGGCAGCGGCAAGTCGACGATCGCCAATCTCGTCGAACGCAAACTGCACGCGCTCGGCGTGCGCACTTATCTGCTCGACGGCGACAACGTGCGCCACGGTTTGAACAAGGACCTGGGCTTCACCGCCACCGACCGCATCGAA